>JAGGYV010000276.1 GCA_021162325.1 Desulfobacteraceae bacterium
CTGGCCCGATTTCATCATATCAGCACCGATGAAGTATACGGCAGCCTGGGGAAAGACGGTTATTTTGTTGAAACAACCCCTTACCAGCCCAGCAGTCCTTACTCCGCATCCAAAGCATCTTCAGACCACCTGGTCCGCGCATACCATACCACCTATAATCTGCCGGTCACCCTGTCCAATTGTTCAAACAATTACGGCCCTTACCAGTTTCCGGAAAAACTGATTCCCCTGATGATTTTAAACGCTGTTGAAAGAAAACCCCTGCCAGTATATGGTGACGGAAAAAATATCCGTGACTGGCTGTATGTGGATGATCATTGTAGCGCCATCTGGGAAATTATCCAACACGGCAAGGACGGCCAAACCTATAATGTGGGCGGTGACTGTGAACTGGAAAACATTAAACTGGTTGAAATGATTTGTGATGCCATTGATAACAGGATCAAAAGCAGTGATGGGAAAAGCAGAGAACTGATTACATTTGTTAAAGACAGACCCGGCCACGATCAAAGGTATGCCATTGACGCGACGAAAATAAAAACAGAACTGGACTGGACACCAAAAACTTCTATTGAAACAGGACTGAAGCAGACAGTAAAATGGTACCTGGATCATATGGAATGGGTAAACCATGTCAGAAGCGGAGAATACCAATCCTGGATCAAAAAACAGTATCAATAAATCCTGATCCTGAAGATGGGTATGGATACTATTGAATCAATATATAACTTAAATTGCCGTTAATACGAATTTGGATGATAAGGATTTATTATGAAAGGAATTATTCTTGCCGGCGGCTCCGGGACCCGCCTGTATCCGCTAACCCGGGTGACCAGTAAACAGCTTTTGCCTGTTTATGACAAACCCATGATTTATTATCCCTTGTCAGTACTGATGCTCAGTGGTATCCGTAACATTTTGATCATCTCGACCCCGCAGGACCTGCCGAATTTCAAAGAACTTTTGGGCGATGGATCATGGCTGGGCATTTCCCTGACGTATAAGGAACAGCCCCGGCCCGAAGGCCTTGCCCAGGCGTTTATCATCGGAGAAGAATTTGTCGGGGATGATCCGGTCTGCCTGATTCTGGGTGACAACCTGTTTCACGGTCATAATCTCTCTGCAATCATCAAAAAGGCATTACAAATCAATCATGGCGGCGTGGTTTTCGGCTACCGGGTCAATGATCCGAAACGATATGGCGTCGTGGAATTTGATAATAACGGCCATGTCATCGGCATCGAAGAAAAACCTGAAAACCCCAAATCAAAATACGCGGTTTCCGGCCTTTATGTCTATGACAATGATGTCATTCAAATCGCCAAAAACCTGAAACCATCTGATCGCGGGGAACTCGAAATCACGGATGTCAACCGCGAATATCTTCAGCGGGACGCCCTTAAAGTGGAAATTCTGGGTCGCGGATTTTCCTGGATGGATATGGGAACCCATGAGTCCATGCAGCAGGCAGCCGCTTATGTCCGGGCAATCCAAAAACGACAGGGCTTCAGAATCGCCTGTATTGAAGAAATCGCCTATCGACTGGGCTATATCACCAGTGATCAGTTAAAACAGATTGCATCGGAAATGATCAAAAATGATTATGGACAATATCTTCAGGAAATTTCAGAACTAACGCCTTCGGAGTTTACAAAATGGCTTTAACCCTCAACCAATTAGACCTTCCGGGAGTCTCTATTATTGAACCCGCATGTTTCAAAGACCCTCGCGGTTATTTTTTGGAAACCTTTCATCAAGAAAAATATGCAGCAGCCGGAATAAATCAGGCATTCGTTCAGGACAACCACTCCCATTCACACCAGGGGGTTCTTCGGGGGCTCCATTATCAATTAAAGTACCCCCAGGGCAAATTGATCTATGTGGTCACCGGTGCTATTTTTGATGTGGCGGTGGACATTCGCAAAGGCTCTTCCACATTCGGCCAATGGATCGGGGCGGAGTTATCCGCTGACAACAAGCGACAGATTTATGTTCCCCAGGGATTTGCCCACGGATTTGTGGTGTTGAGCAAATCAGCGGATGTTATCTATAAATGTACGGACTTATATGCACCGGGTGATGAGTACGGTATTTTATGGTCAGACCCGAAAATCGGCATCAACTGGCCGGTAGAGAACCCGATTCTGTCTCAAAAAGATCTTGAGAACCCAGGATTAAATCAAATTTCTAAAAATCATTTGCCCGCTTAATCAGGAAATAAAAATCAATTCCGCATACTGGTAACCGGCGCCGGCATACGGCCGCCCCGTTTTAAAAAATCCTTTGCAGAAAACGGGTTGACCGCCATCACCGGGGCGGTGCCTAGAAGCCCGCCGAATTTTACCAAACTTCCGGCTTTTTTTCCAGGTACCGGAATAACCCGAACGGCTGTAGTTTTGTTATTAATAATGCCGATGGCCAGTTCATCGGCTATAATCGCGTTAATGGTTTCTTCCGGCACATCACCAGGAATGGCAAACATATCCAGTCCCACGGAACAGACTGCGGTCAGGGCTTCGAGTTTATCGAGTCCCAGAGCGCCTTTTTGCACCGCATCGATCATTCCTTCATCTTCACTTACCGGGATAAACGTACCACTTAAACCACCCACGTTTCCGCTGGCCATGGCCCCTCCTTTTTTGACCGCATCCATCAGCAGTGCGACCGCAAGGGTAGAGCCGTGGGCGCCGATCTTTTCGATGCCGAATGCCTCGATCACGTTGGCCACGGAATCGCCTGCCGCCGTTGTGGACGCCAGGGAAATATCCACAATGCCGAACGGAATGTTCAATGCCGCCGCCAGTTCCCGGCCGACCAACTCACCGGCGCGCGTAATTTTAAAGACGGTTCGTTTAATCACTTCAGACAGCTGGGTCAAATCACATTCCCGGTTCTGCGCTACAACCGCTTTGACCACCCCCGGTCCGCTGATACCAACATTTAAGGTAATATCGCCTTCTCCCACCCCATGAAACGCACCGGCCATAAATGGATTGTCCTCCGGTGCATTGACAAACACGACGAATTTGGCGCACCCGATGGCATTTTTACTTTTTCCGGCAGTCTGCTTGAGCATACCGCCCAAAAGATTTACAGCATCTAAATTTAATCCCGCCACATTGGAACCGACATTTAAAAACGAACACACCCGGTCGGTCTGAGACAACACATCAGGCAGCACGTCAATGAGCATCCTGTCGGATTTTGTCAGCCCTTTCTGCACCATTGCGCCGAAACCGCCGACAAAATCAATCCCGGCATCTGCGGCTGCCTGATCAAGGGTTTTGGCCATTTCAATAAATTTGTTTTTGGTGCAATGGGTTTCCATAATCAGGCTGACCGGCGTGATGGAAATGCGTTTATTGGCAATCGGGATGCCGTATTTCATCTCAAGGGTCCGGGCCTTCTCCACAAGTTTGACCGCATGGGTGAAGACCTTATCATAGACCTTTTTCTTAAATGTTTTGAAATCCGAATCAATACAGTCCTTCAGGTTAATGCCCAGTGTGGTGGTCCGGATATCAAGATTCTGGTACAGGGTCATGCTCGCGGTTTCATATACTTCTTCTACGGATATTGTCATTTTTATACTCTGTGCATCATTTTAAAAATATTTTCATGCTGAAGCTGAACTTTGAGTTCAAGGGATTTGCCGATTTTTTCCAGTTCCCGGGTAATCTTTTCCATGGGAATTGTCGCATTTTTAATGTCCACCAGCATGGTCATGACAAAATAACCGTCCCCCATGATTCGCTGGTTGATATCCTCAATATTAATTTCTTTTTTATATAAAAAACTGGATATTTTGGCGACAATTCCTTTTTTGTCTTCACCAATCACCGTAATAAATAAAAGCGCCTTTTCCATGGGGTACCCTTTATCATTAGTGGTTTTGTTTTAACCTGAATTAATTATAATAGTCTCGTAAAAAGTCAGATTCCGACGGCAAAGTATAAAAGTTCACCAATATATACAATTGGCAAGACGCGCAAATCCTGAGTAATGATTTGTACTTAGCGTACCATGAAGCAGCGAAGGATGCAGCGCAACGCAGAATTTGGACTTTTTACGAAGCCGTCAATTATTATACGCCCCTTACCGTTCTTAACACCCTATACGCATAATATCAATTTTATAACACGATGGATTTGTAACAGTCTTTTCGAAACTGCAGGGGGGCAATGTGCTGTAAAAATTTTAATTGGGAAAAATCTGTTTAAAATAAAGCGGCTGATAGTTGGCGCGAAGGTAAATCTGGGGAAATGCTCTGGTAAGATTTGAATAACGATACAGTGCCTTTAAAATGCGTGTGATGTGCTTGTCGCCGGACCAGATGGTTTTGGGCCTATTGTCGATTGCCGCCTTGGAACAGCAATTGGCCACAAAATTCATATCCGTTTCTCCCGGCGGATCTTTTTTGATATCATGGAAATAGTTTTTACAAAATTCAACAACTGCCTCATGTAGCGGGTCTGATTTCAAATCAAACACCTGGCCGTTTAATTTCAGTGTTTTTAAAAACATATCAATCTGTTCAAGAAACTGCTTCTGGTTTTTCCATATTTCTTCCACCCAGCTGTCCTTGTCGCAGGACCGCGAGTGATAGGCATCAAAAAAATTCTGCAACCCGGTGTCCAGCTCAACATAAATATCTTCAGAGATAGAAATCGCCGGAGCATAAATAATCTCTTCAACCACGCGGACAAACCGCCTTAGCTCCTGAAACAGCAGCGGAAGATATTTTGCATAGCTCCTGTTGTTCATCCGTTTGATAAAACCGATATAGTTAAAGATCTGGTTAATCTCCGAAGAGTTGACAAATGCGGGGTGTCTCCGCTCGCTCCTATTGGGTCTCTCTGATTTACGGGGGTCATCGATTCGGGGGATGGGAAAGTCCTGGGGGATATAGGCGTTTAAAAAATTGGAATCGACAATATTCTCATGCTGATTGGCATTGAGCACATTTTTTAATATGTCTGGATATTTTTCAAGTTCTTGCATCAGGATGAGTTCCCGGTCACGGATTTCATATAAGAAATTCGGCAACCTGATTTTATCATGGGGGTCAAATTATTCGTATTCAAGATTTGCACGACCCTCTCATTTTTTTAAAAACATGAGAATTCGAAAAACTGACGACAAATAGCATAAAATAAAGGCACCTAACACATAAAGCATTCCGCGTTTCTCAAGTCAAGCATTTTTTTCTTAACTTATTAATATTACAGAATAACTATCTAAACAAACCCCGGTCCAAGAAAAGACTGCGCTACTATTCTCACTTGTAGCACAGCTCATGGACTTTAAAAAGAAATGATAAAATCCATAAATATCTTTGCTGATTCTTCCGGAACTTCAATCATAGGGGCGTGCCCCACCCCTTCCAGAATCATAACTTGAGAATGTGGTATCAATTGATCAAAGAGGGCCGCATTTTTCACGTCAATAACGCGGTCCTCAGCCCCCCACAGGATAAATGTCGGTGAAGTAATCTTTTTGATCTCATCTTCAAACAAATAGGCGCGGTCACCGCGAAGGTCCGCAAAAATCTTTCGGTTGATGGCTTCATTTGCGGTCGCTTTTTCTGCCATGACACCGGCTATCGGCCAGGGGATAAAAGGCTTTTTTTCTAAAGCAAAATCCATTAACTGATAAAAGTCTTCATCGCATGTGACGATCAGCGGGTTTTCCCCTCTGGCCAGACACCGGTTGAGTTCACAATCATAGGAATAAATACCGGCAGGATCGATTAAAAACAATGATTCCACCTGTTCCGGATAAGCGACGGCATACAACGCAGAAATAGCCCCACCCATGGAATTGCCGGCCATATGAAATTTTTTAATGTTCAATTGGGTTAAAATTTCATTTATATAACCCACCTGATCGCTTAAATCATATCGCAGATTAAAATCCTTCTCGCTTTCCCCGTGACCGGGCAAATCCATGGCCACCACATGATAGGCATCCGTTAAATAGGCGGCAAACCGTACCCAGTTTTCCTTATTTGCGGCAAATCCGTGGACCAGCACAATGGTCGGCTTATTTTCGCCCTGCTCACTTTCCAGCAGGCTGATGGTTTTTCCAGTTACCTCAATGGTTTTAAAAAAAAGCCCGGCTTTGTTATGCTCGTGATTCATTGCCGTTTCATAAAGGCTGTATTTAATGCCACTGCATCCGGTCAAAAAAACCGTGACAGAAATAACCAGCAACCGGATCAATCCGGGCAGTTTCCACAATTGAGGCATAATGATTTCCTTTGTATTTTCAATACTTAACTGAAAAATTATTTAACAATTATTCTTCCAGATTCCAATAACCCGATCAGCAACCTGTTCCGGTGTTAACTGATCCGTGTCAATGTCATATTGCGCTGCGGTTGCATATTTTGAAGTCCGCCTTGAAAGGACTTCCGCCACTTCTTCGGTGAATGTTTTACCATCTGTCAGGGCCGGTCGCTGGGTGCCGTCTTTAATGCGTGAAACGATCACTTCCACAGAAGCCTTCAACCAGAGGATAACAGCATTTTTTTGAAGCGCGGCAATATTTTCCGGCCGTTCGATCACACCGCCACCGGTATCGATCACGATATTATCCTGTTCCGACAACTCCCGGGCGATCTCTGATTCCATATCGCGGAATCGCGGCCAGCCGAATTTTTTAACAATTTCCGGAATCGGCATACCGGCCCGATCAAGAATCTCCGTATCCATGCCGACGCAGTCCATTTTCAGCCGATCAGCAACAATCACCCCGACCTCACTTTTTCCCGTTCCCCGATATCCGATCAATACAATATTCATGCTTTCAAGTGCTCCATAACAACCTTTCGCATCACTTCCACCGGTGCGTCAACGCCGGTAAATCGCTCAAACTGCAAAACCGCCTGATTAATAAACATGTCCACCCCGGAAATCACCTGAAGGCCTTTGGCCTTGGCATCTGCCAGCAGTTTTGTCTCAAGGGGCGTATAGACAACATCAAAAATGACCTGCCCCGGACGGAACAACGCTATCGGAACCACAGAAATGCCTTCTTTTGGATGCATACCGACAGGTGTGCAGTGGATCACTATATCTGCTGCGGCCATGGCTTCAGCAAGGGCATTATCCGTCATTTTATTTGATTTAATAACGACTTGCGTGCTGGACGTTAAATCGGCTGTCAATTGCTGAAGTATTATTTCATTGATATCCAGAATTTCAATTACCGCCGGCCCCCCATTGCTTGCCAGGGTAAATGCAACGGCCCGGGATACCCCGCCGGCCCCCAGCATCAATACGTTTTTACCCTTAATGTCCACGCCCTCATCTATGAAGGCCTTTAATGCCCCTGGTCCGTCCGTACCCATCCCCAGAAGTTTTCCATTATCATTAATAATGGTATTAATGGAGCCGATGCGGCGATCAACATCTTCGATGGCATCCACATGTTTCATCGCTTCAATTTTATGGGGAATCGTAACACTCATGCCGCGAAAATTTTCCATTGCCCGCATTCCGGCCAACGCATGGGCAGCAGCTTCCACCCGAAACGCCACATACACAAAATCAAGACCCAGTTCCGCAAATGCGGCATTGTGGATTGCCGGTGAAAGACTGTGGGCCACCGGATTACCGATAATCGCACAAATCCGGGTACTGGTATTTATTGATCGTACATTTTTCATTCAGCTCTCCATCAGTCATTATTCATCAAATAAATCCAGTTCCAGCTTCCGGGCTTTGATATTTTCCAAAGCATCTTTGACAAATACATCTATTCCAACCCCGAACCTCACCTTACCGTCTAATGTGCGCACGGAAAGGGTCTTATTTTCCCGTTCCTTTTCACCCGCCGTGATAATCAAAGGAATCTGGTTCAGCTGGGCTTCTCTGACCTTTTTCTTTAAGCTTTCCGTACGGTCATCGACCGACGAACGCAACCCGGCTTTTTCAAATGTCCGATGGAGTTCCTCGGCAAAGGGGGCCAAATCGTCATTAATGGGCAGGATCACCACCTGAACCGGGGCCAGCCACAAAGGAAACTTACCGACAAAATGTTCAATCAGGATTCCCAGAAACCGTTCAATAGACCCGTAAATCACCCGGTGAATCATGACCGGCCGATGCTTGTCATTGTCCGCCCCGATATATGAGAGATCAAACCGTTCCGGCAGCGACATATCCAGTTGGATGGTGCCGCACTGCCAGGTCCGGCCAATGGCATCTTTAATGTGGATATCAATCTTAGGGCCGTAAAATGCCCCATCTCCTTCATTAATTTTATATTCCAGCCCATATTCATCCAGGGCACTGCTAAGTCCGTTTGTCGCGCTTTCCCACTGCGCATCACTGCCGATTGATTTTTTCGGACGGGTGGAAAGCTCCAGATGGAACCCTAAACCGAATGTTTTGTACATCCGGTCCACCAGGCGCAGCACCCCTATAATTTCATCTTTAATCTGATCCGGTGTCATGAAAATATGCGCGTCATCCTGGTGAAACGCCCGGACCCGAAACAGTCCGGACAATACGCCGCTAAGCTCATGGCGATGAACCAGGCCGACTTCCCCCACTCTTAAAGGCAAATCCTTATACGAGTATCGCCGCCGTTTGTACAGCAGCATGCCGCCGGGACAGTTCATGGGTTTGATGGCAGACTCGATTTCATCAATCACCACCGTATACATATTGTCCCGGTAATTTTCCCAATGCCCGCTCTGTTCCCATAAACTCCGGTTTAAAATAATCGGCGTTTTTGTTTCCACATACCCGGCCGCCCGATGTTCTTCCCGCCAGTAATCTAAAAGCGCATTCCAGATTTCCATGCCGTTGGGATGAAAGAAAGCCATACCCGGGGCTTCGTCGTGAAAGCTGAACAGATCTAGTGCCGCACCGATCTTGCGATGATCCCGCTTGCGGGCTTCTTCCAGAAAATTCAGATATTTTTTCAGTTCCTTTTTATCAAAAAACGCGGTGCCATATATCCGCTGAAGTTGAGGGTTTGCAGGATCAGCGCGCCAATAGGCACCGGAAACCTTCATCAGCTTAATCGCTTTGATATAACCGGTATTCGGAATATGAGGCCCCCGGCACAAATCCGTAAAATCCCCCTGGGAATAAAATGAGATGGTCCCGTCATCAAGGTCTGCGATCATTTCAAGCTTATACGGTTCGTCTTTGTAAAACGCCAAAGCGTCCTTCTTGGAAACCTCTTTGCGCGTAATCCGCTGCTTCTCCTTGATAATCTTTTTGATTTCCGCCTCAATTTTGGGAAAATCGTCTTCAGATATCGGCTCCATATCGATATCATAATAAAACCCGTTTTCCACGGTCGGCCCGATGGTCAATTTGGCTTTCGGGTAGAGCGCCAGGATCGCCTGGGCCATTACATGCGCGGCACTGTGGCGCAATATTTCCAGGGCCTGTTCATCTCTGGAGGTAAGAAAACTGACAGGGGTGTCTCTGTCAATCTGTGCACTCAAATCAAGGAGAATGCCATCTATTTCCATTGCCACACAATTGCGCGCAAATCCCTCGGAAATTGAGGTGGCTACGGCAAATCCATCTGTTGGCGCTTCAAACTTTTTTACATTTCCATCCGGAAAAGTGATATTGATCATTGACGATTCTTTCTTTTAAAATTAATAGTGTTAAAATTGATATTTCTTTAAAATTCAGACTTCGATAGCAAAGAAAAAAGCTCCAAGTCCAAGACGCGCAAATCCTGAGTGATGATTCGTACTTCTTGTACCATGAAGAAACGAAGGATGCTGCGCAACGCAGAAATTGGACTTTTTACGAAGCCATTAAAATTTATGAAAAATGCCTGTTAAGGTCAAGGCTAAATATAAAACTTCAAATCTCAGATGACAAAAGAATATGCTA
Source organism: Desulfobacteraceae bacterium (assembly GCA_021162325.1). Lineage (GTDB taxonomy): Bacteria > Desulfobacterota > Desulfobacteria > Desulfobacterales > Desulfosalsimonadaceae > SURF-3. The sequence goes on from JAGGYV010000276.1 coordinate 9,870, forward strand.
AATTCAGCTCCTGACACACCTGTTTATATAGATTCCGCAAGCGGCTTAATCGATTTTATAGCAGACCTTCGCAAGGAAACTCTGATTGCTTTTGATCTGGAAGCAGACTCCATGTTTCATTTCAAGGAAAAGGTCTGCCTGATTCAGGCAGGCACTGCTTCGTCAAGCTATATCATTGATCCTCTGTCTATTCCAGATTTATCACCGTTGTCACAAATTTTATCTGATCCAAATATTACCAAAATTTTTCACGGGGCGGATTACGATGTCCGGAGCTTATACCGGGACTATCAAATCGCCATTCATAATCTCTTTGACACCGAGCTTGCCAGCCGTTTTCTGGGAAATGCCGAAACCGGCTTAAATACCGTTTTGCAAAACCGGTTTGGCGTCAAACTGGAAAAAAAATATCAGAAAAAAGACTGGTCCCAACGCCCCCTGCCGGAACCAATGATTACATATGCCGCCAAAGATGTACAATATTTAATCCCGCTATATGAAATTCAAAAAAAAGAACTGGCGGAAAAAGGCCGCCTTGACTGGGTGACAGAAGAATGCAGGGACCTGACGTTGGTCAGATCGGGACCTGTCAATGAACGGCCCCTGTTTTTGAAAATAAAAGGTTCCGGACGTCTTGAACGCCGAAGTCTTGCGGTGCTTGAAGCCCTTCTGGAATTCAGGCTGGAACTGGCGGGAACCAAAGACCGTCCTCTGTTTAAAGTCATCGGCAATGCCTCTTTAACAAAGATTGCCGTTGTCCAACCCCAATCAATGGAACAATTAATTAAAACCTACGCCTTGAGCCCAAAACAAATCAATATGTATGGCAGCCCGATACTCCGGCATATCAAAACAGCTTTGGCCATACCCGAAAGAGACCTTCCCCGGTATCCGAGATCACATTCCAGACGAATCAGCAATGATGCGTCTGACAGGTTCAAAACCCTTAAATTATGGCGTGAACAAAAGGCGGCAGAACTTGAAATAGATCCGGGTGTGCTGATTAATAATTCGGCATTAAAAACCATTGCTGAATCAAATCCGCAGAATCCTGAAGACCTGAATAACATTTTTATGCTCAAAAACTGGCAAAAAAAAGAATTAGGCGCAGGCATAATTACGACGTTAAGCAGACCGGAAAAGAATTAATGTCCGAACACCGCGTTGAATTTAACAGCGACAATAATATTGTCCTTGAAGGACTGCTTTCCGAGGGAACAACCGGCCGAGGGGTCGTTATCACCCACCCGCATCCGCTTTATGGCGGAGATATGACCAATATTGTCGTGGAAACCATTCAAAACGCCTATCAAAAAATGGGGCATACCACCTTACGATTTAATTTCAGGGGAATGGGCAGAAGCACCGGCAGCTATGATGACGGAAACGGTGAACAGGCAGATGTCGTGGCTGCGTTTGATTTTTTAAAAGAAAAAGACCGACAGGCCATTGACCTTGTGGGGTATTCGTTTGGTGCATGGGTAATTGCCCAAATGGTTAATAAGGTGACGACAGAGGCCGTTATTATGGTATCACCGCCAGCTACCATGATGAAATTTGAATCCACCTCGCCCATCCCGAACCTAAAACTGGTGGTCACCGGAAGCCGCGATGAATTCGCACCGCCGGATCTGGTTGAACAACTAGTCCATACGTGGAATCCGGTCGCCACATTCACTGTCATCAACGGGGCGGATCATTTCTTTTTCGGATATACGGACCGGCTGACAGACATTTTTTCAGGCGATTTTTGATGGCTTCGTAAAAAGCTTTTCATGGGGTTTAATTTCTTAAACTCTTCCCAATGATCAATAAAAATCTGTTCAAATATATTTCCATCTTGTTGTGCTTCTTCTTGAGCTACCGGAAATCGCATGGCCATTTATTGGCACAGTCATAATTTTTTTCAATAACTTTTTAATATCACAGGCTATAAAATGAAAATTCCTATACTTTCAACGATAGATAAAACGCTAATCTTATAGTCCACGCTTTTTGAAACTTTTGCAATACTGTCGGAACATCGTTGGATTCTTCGCCGTGGATCAGAATTTCTGGTATGTCCGGAACCATGATCCGCCGGTCAAAATAAATGAGCAAGTCCGCGAGTTGACGTATGACGATTCATATGCGCAATCCTCATTTGAAGATGTCTGTGCGCAATAAATTGTGAACCGGCACAGGACTGGTGCCGCCAAAATCGTGAAAATGGCACGGGATTTCAGAATTTTTCGGGCATCATGCATTGATCCGGCATAACCGACCGCTCATCCTAAAGCCACTCCCGAACACGCCACAACAATAAAATACCTGTTAAAACTTGACATACAAGACGATTTTTGAGATAAATCAGGTCGTAAAAGGCAATATCTTATTCCTTTTATTCCTAAAAATTATGCCGGATCATGTTCATCTTTTAGTTGAAACAGATCCGAAATAATAACTGGTCCGAAATCATTGTTATCTGAATGGCATGATTTGAAATCGGTTTTGCTATTGTTGAATTAATTGCTATTCAGTGACCCAGAGAAATTAAAACAAATGATTGCTAATGGGAATTAAAATAAAAAATGACAACATTATTTGAACCTGGCACAATCGGAAAGATGGATATTAAAAATCGATTTGTCAGGTCAGCAACCGCCGAACTCCTTGCAACAGATGACGGTCGCGTGACAGATAAATATCTCAAGGCTTATAAACAGCTGGCAAGAGGTGGTGTTGGGCTTATCATTACCGGAAATTTCTATGTGAATCCTATCGGTCAGGCGGTGCCGAGAAGTATCGTTATGCATCGAGATGAAATTGTGGATGATCTCAGAAAAGTTGTGAAAACCGTTCATGAACACGGCGCTAAAATCGTTGCCCAGATTAATCACGCGGGTCGACAATGTTATCCCAATTTCATTAAACAAAAACCGATTGCACCATCAGCGGTTCGCGATATGATGTCGCTTGTCAAACCCAAACAGATGTCTCTAAATGAAATCGAAGAAACCATAACTGCTTATGGAGACGCCGCACGACGAGTAAAGGAAGCCGGATTTGATGGTGTGCAGATCCATGCTGCACATGGATATATGATTAATCAATTCCTCTCTTGTCACACAAACCGCCGGAAAGACGAATGGGGAGGTTCATTAGATAATCGAATGCGGTTTCTGATAAGGGTGTATGAATTAATCCGCGAAACCGTTGGCCCGGATTATCCGGTTCTGATTAAAATAAACGGAGAAGACTGCTTTCCAAATGGGGTCACCATCGATCAGTCATTGGCAGTGTGTGAAAAACTGGATGAACTGGGAATAGATGCCATTGAAGTGAGCGGTGGTATTGGCGAAACCGGATTTTCCACTATCCGTGGAGACATCCCCAGAGATCTACTGATAAAAAACCGGAATATTGTTGAAAAAATCCTCATCCGGTTTTCGATCGAAAAAAAAATGCGGAAAAATGCGGAATTTAGCGAGGCCTATTTTCTACCTTTTGCGGCAGCTGTCAAGAAAAAGGTCAATGTACCGGTTATTTCTGTCGGTGGCATACGTCTCAGAGAAACAATGGAAAATATACTTAAAAACAAGGATGCGGATTTTATTTCTTTATCCCGTCCCTTCATTCGTCAACCCAACCTGGTCAACCGATTTGAAAAAGGAGAAAAAGATCCCATTACCTGTGATAACTGTAACCGGTGCTCGTTTGAGATGATTATTCATCATAAGCCAATGCGATGCTATAATAAAGACACCCCTTAACAAATTGGACTTGATCAGAAAGTTTTTGACTATCATATGCTGTCTATGACTATCATATGCTGTCTAGTAAAAAAAGCCTTAATAGATAGAGAAAAACAATGAAAAAAAAATTATTATTAATAAATCCGGCTCAAAGCAAAAAACCAAATCTGGCTAATCTGTTCACAATCCCATCATCAAGTTTAGGGTACCTGGCTGCACTGACGCCTTCGGATTGGGATATAAAAATTATGGATGAAAATATTGAGAAGTTAACATTTGAGGAGGCTGACCTTGTCGCTATAACGACCTACACCTGTAATGCGCCCAGAGCATATGAAGTAGCTGAGATTTACAGGAAAAAAGGGATAAAAACAGTTATTGGCGGCGTGCATGTCTCAATGCTGCCAGATGAAGCCGCACAGTATGTTGATACTGTTGTTACAGGTGAGGCGGAATCAGTATGGGGAACGGTATTAAAGGATTTTGAGAAAAATGAAATGAAAAAGCGGTACACGTCAGAACTTATTTCTCTGGAAAATCAAGTTCACCCCAGAACGGATCTCTACTCCTGGAAATATAAATTGTTTACAGTGGAAACGTCCAGAGGCTGCCCCAATGATTGTGAGTTCTGTACTGTAGGGTTATTTAATGGGCACAAGTACAGGCAAAGACCTGTTGAAGATGTATTAGATGAACTGGAAAAACTACCCCGCAAGTTTTTCATGTTTTCAGATAACAATATTCTTGGTCATGGAAAAAAGGCAGAAGAAAGAGCGATTCGTTTGTTTAAAGGCATGGTTGACAGAGGAATAAAAAAACGATGGGGTTGTTACGTTGGAGTTGATTTTGTAAACAATCCGGAAGTTTTAAAATGGGCTAAAAAAGCCGGCTGCTCAAGCTGTTTCATCGGTTTTGAATCCCTCAACGAAGAATCACTGAAAGAAATCCAGAAAACCAGAAATTTAAAAATGGGTGTGGATCATTATAAAGAGGTTGTACAAAAAATTCATGACAACGGCATTGGACTTATCATTGGATCATTTATTATGGGTAATGATCATGATTATCCGGATATTTTTCAAAGAACAACGGATTTTATTTTAGAGTCAAAGATAGATACGGCACAACTCTCAATTTTAAACCCTTTTCCGGGTACAAGACTATTTGAAAGACTTGAGAAGGAAGGAAGACTGTTATACACAAATTATCCTCATGATTGGCAGTATCTGGATTTCACAAAAGTTTTATATAAACCGAAGAACATGACACCTGATCAGCTGCATGAAGGCGTTGCCCAGGTTTACAAAGACACTTCATCAAGATTAATATCGCTAAAAAGAGCAATTACGTCATACACAGATACGAAAGATTTGTTGGGAGCAATTATTGCCTACTTTGGTAATCGCTCTTCCGGTGATCTGTGGCGTAAAGTATCTGATGCCGTCGAGTTAGAAAATTAGAGTCTATACCTGTATGATATTTAAAAAAATGTTTTTGATATTCGTATTTTTCCCTTTTGCCTGTGTATATCACACCGCCAAATATTTTTTTGGTAAAAACAGGATTAATGATTTTTTTTATAAAAAAATTGTTACGATGAGTGCAAATTCTTTATCATCCCATATCCCCACTTTACAAAAAGATGAAGAATTCTCTGTTTTTAGCTCTAAAATGAAAGAAACGGTATCGAAAATTCCATTTGAAAAATCAGAAGTAACGATTGACGAGCCTGGTATGGTAAAATTCAAGGTGACGGTTTGTCAATTTGTTGAGATTGCCAAACTTCTGGGTATGAGCCAGCTTGCGAAGGCTTTCTGTGATGTTGATATCGTTTATTGTCAAAAATACCAGCCCAATATTATATTTGAACGTAAATTTACACTTGAAAAAGGCGATCCATTTTGTGATCACACGTATAAAAAAATGAGCAAAAAGAATATCGCCTAAATTTTTATGTCATGTTTTGCTATTTTTTTAACCCGTTGATATCCCGGAATCTCTCCATTGATCCCGCACTTGCCAATGGTACGGGCTTTTTCAAGCGCAATTCTCACGCCGTTTGGAATACTTCTTCCCGGCTCTGAAACGCACCCGCCAGCCAGATAAACATCATGCCCCAGACAAATGCCCAGTGCAAAGCTTCCCGTATCAACAGGATGGCCGTTTTTCATAACGGATACGTTTTTTCCGTCAAAGCGATAGTCGGAGACAACTACCCCGTCAGCCAGGAATGTATTTTTCCCGCATAAGCTGGTAAATAAAAATTTGGTTGAGGAAACAGTGCCCGGGTACATGACGGATGAAAACGCTCCGGCCATGGAGTCGATGCTACATCCTTCACCCAGTACAGAAAATTCTATCGTGCAATTGCTGCCGATACTGGTACCAGAACCGATTGTTGACACCCTTATGACGGAACCGGCGCCAATGATAACATTGTCGCCTATCGTGCTTCCTTCAATGTAAGCTGTGGGGTGAATATCACAGTTACGGCCAATCTTATTTGTCTTGTTCAGTATTTTCCATTTGTTAATGGAGCGAGCTCTTAAGGCCAGAATTAAAAGTTTAAGAGGAGAAGCCTTTCTAAGACGTGCGAGCTCTGAAAATAAGACAAATATATTTGCTACCCATATATTTGCCCAGTGATCAATTTGAATAATTATGGAATCTGTATATGGAAAGAGAAATTCTTTCGTGTCAGTGACGTGTTCCGGCAAGGGGGTGACTTCTGAAAACTGGTCCGGGTCAATTACAAGCGGTTCCGGCTCCCCTCTTAGTTCTTTTGCTGGCATGTATTGAAGGCCATATTCAACTCTGTCAGGGAATTTTTTGATATCCTGGGTGGGGAGTATGCTTCTAAGCGTAAAAAGACCCGGCTTAATAGCGCAAATACTTGAACGTTTAAGTTTTCGTGATTCTTTAATAAATTGCTGCATGAGCTCAGGGGAAAAAAAGAGGCTGTCTTCAAAAAAGATATGTTCGTCCGGATCTTCAATCTGACCCGAATAAGGTTCAGGTTGGAGTTCTATGCCCAATTTACGCAGAGTTTCTTTCTGGGTATC
>JAGGYV010000012.1 GCA_021162325.1 Desulfobacteraceae bacterium
GCCTGTTTCCAGATTTGAAACCAGCATTTGCGCCACGGTTTTTTTAAATTTTTGGGTGATACCGGCCACGCCCCTTACGCATTGTTCCAGGCGAGCCATTTCCTGATAAAAGGGTGTTCGATTAAACGCCCGATATTGCTCGTGACCGCATTGTGCGTCAAATTCATGACAGCCCGGACCGAAAATTTTATGTTTAATTGGATGTGAGAATTCATGAGGAATACCATGGAGCCGGCAAATCATCGGGCGGTATTCATAAAGCACACAAAGCCCTTTTATGTTTAGCGGACACATAACACGGGAAATGTTTCCGATAGCTTCTTCCTGCAATACTTTTTCGTTGACCTCTGCGGACCGGATTCGGATTTCTTCCTGAACATGTTCTTCCAGATCCGCGAACCCTGTGCGAAGATACAAAAATTCGATAACTGTATGGTGATAAAACCGGGTCAGACAGCAATTATCCGAACAAGGAAAGCAATAAAAACCGTAGGCGCCAGCCACCTCATCATACACCTGATCCATTTGGGCGTACAGCGACTCCAAGTCATCGAAAAATATGGCATATCTATCGAACATCACGAGTTAAACCAGCGGGGCAGGAACAAACAGTTCATTGTACAGATTTAATATATATCGATCGGTAATGCTGGCGATAAAATCACAAATTATGCGCTCTAAGGGGACTTTGTGAGAATACATCACATCGATTTCCATACTTTTGAGCCGTGCCCCTAGCTCATCCGGATGACTCAAAAAATAGGTATAGATTTCCGATATCATTTTTTTAGCTTTAACAAATTCCGCATGAACATTTTTTGATTGGTACACGTTTTCATAAAGAAATTCCCGCAAATCCGTCATTGCCGAAAACACCGGCTCGCTCAATTGCAAATCAATCGTATTATCATGCACCTGACTTGAATAAATCAAATCCCGGATCATGGTGGTGGCCCGTTGAGAATGGGATTTTCCCAAAACCGCTGAACAGGATTTGGGTACCTGACCTTTGGTAATCACTCCGCTGCGAATGGCATCATCCAGATCATGATTTAAGTAAGCAATGATATCGGCAATTCTGACAACCTGGCCTTCTATAGTGCATGCCTTACCCTTGGGGTCAAGCGGAAGGATAGGCCCAAACCCCTTGGAATGTTTTACAATTCCATTACGAACCTCGTATGTCAGATTCAAACCGCTGCCGTTTCGCTCCAAAAGATCCACCACCCGAAGACTCTGGGTCGTGTGTGAAAAGTCTGGTGAAAAAATTTCCTGTAATGCGGTTTCACCACTATGACCGAACGGGGTATGCCCAATATCATGTGCCAATGCAATGGCTTCCGCCAGATCTTCGTTTAAGCGCATGGCCCGACTGATGGTTCTGGCAACCTCGGCCACTTCAAGGGTATGGGTTAGACGGGTTCGGTAGTGATCCCCCAAAGGAGAGAGAAATACTTGGGTTTTATGCTTTAATCTTCTGAAAGAATTGGAAAAAACAATCCTGTCCCTGTCCTGCTGGTAAACCGTTCGAACCGGGCAAGGCGTCTCCGGACGAACACGACCTCTGGAAGCAGATGACAACATCCCAAACGGCGAGATAAAGGAGGCTTCCCTTTTTTCAAACGCCTCACGAATAGACAGTTCCGTTTCGGAATGATGGTTATTTTTATCAATATTTTCGCGTACATTCATGGCAGTTATGTCAAAATTAATACGATTGCTTTTCACGGCCGCGCCTGTTTATCCAACAGCATTATTAAGGATAAGCTATATCAACAGATTTTCAAAAATGTAAAGTTTTTTATATGAAACTCTGCCCAAAAGACGATCAGCCTGAAAGTTTCAATCTTTGATTTTGTAATAGAGGTATTTAGTTGTTGAACGGAAAGTTCAATAACGACAACTTTTCTGTCATTGCGCGGGAGGTACGACCAAAGCAATCCCATAAAAATCAAGGGATTACTTCGTCGTTCGTTCCTCACTTCTCGTAATGACAGACGGGATTCATGGTTTTCGTTCAGGCAATATTTAGGAAACTTCCCTTACCGAAATAAATTTAAATTGGGACGGTCAGCCAGTTCCGGGGAGTGGTCAAAAAATGCATCTACGGCAGATTCAATTTCGGAAAAATCATCTGCCCGGGACATTTTTTTTAAAAAACTGTGGCCGAATCGAAAAAGGGCGGCATTGTAGACCGCCATTTTTTTGAATTTCCGGATCGCCGGCGTGGGCTCATAGTGCTTATTCAACAAAAAAAACATCTGCTTCATATTGCTTTTGTAAGTTTCCATTTCAACAACGCTTCCGTTACGCCATTGGGAAAACACCCAGGGCTTGGCAATAGCAATACGTCCCAGCGAGACCCCGTCACATTCAGTGGTTTCAATCATTTTTTCACAATCATCTTGCGTAAAGACTTCCCCATTCCCAAAAACCGGGATCGACACGGCCTGTTTGACATGCCGGATATACTCCCATTTCGGTGGCCGGGTCCTTCTGTCCGGGGCAACACGGGGATGAAAAATCAATGCATCCGAACCCGCCCCTTCAAACCGACGCGCCAGTTCCACCGCCAGGTCCGGGCGGTCCTCCCACCCGGTCCTGAATTTAACCGTCAGCGGAATAGAGATGGCATTTCGGACATCACGAACCATTTTCACTGCAACTTCGGGTGTTTTTAACAATGCCGCCCCACATTTTTTTTTGCAGATAGCGGCCACGGAACACCCGAAATTAAGGTCCACCCCAAAAAAGCCTTCGGCTTCCACCCTTTTTGCCGCCGCTACCATAATTTCGGGGTCTGATCCAAATATCTGACAAACCAGGCGCGAAAGTTCTTCATCCCGCCACCGAAACACCGGAGAAAAATAACGGTTTTCCTGGGGGATGGATCGGGCGCTGCACATTTCGGTAAACAGCAGGCCACATCCGCCATAGCTATCCAGCAGTTCCCGGTATGCGACATGGGTCAAACCGCTCATGGGCGCAAGAATCAGCCGGCCGTCAATGACGCGATTGCCTATTTTTAACGGTGTGTTGATGAGTTGTCGGGTTTCTTTTTTCATAGGGGGCTTATATGCGATTTTTTACGCAATCGCAAGCCCATCGGAGGATGCGTTTCCCAAAAATAAAACATCAAACTTTAAATTTCAAACAAACTATGATAATCAATAATTAAAAAATTGAATTCTAAAAGGAGGTCGCTTTGAACACTCTCTTTCTGGCCGCCATCATAATGGGCGCCTATCTTATTGCCTATTTCACTTATGGAAAATTTTTAGGCAAAAAGATTTTCCATATAGCAGCAGACAATGTGTGTCCCTCTCATGAATTGCAGGATGATATCGATTTTATTCCCACCAACAAACATATTCTATTTGGCCATCATTTTACGTCTATAGCCGGACTGGGGCCCATTGTCGGGCCGGCGGTTGCCATTATCTGGGGCTGGGTACCGGCAGTGCTATGGGTGCTGTTCGGCTCCATTTTTTTTGGGGCAGTCCATGATTTCGGTGCGTTGGTCGTGTCCCTGCGCCATCAGGGACGCTCCATCGGTGATCTGTCTGCCGACATCATCAATCCTCGGGTCCGATCATTATTTTTGTTAATTATCTTCCTTTTTCTGTTAATTCTTATCGCTGTTTTTGCCCTGGTCATTGCCATTCTCTTCACCATGTACCCCCAGGCGGTAATCCCTGTCTGGGTCGAAGTCCCCATTGCCGTGTGGCTGGGATATATGGTTTATAAAAAGAACTGCAGTCATGTCACACTTGGCATCATTGCTGTTATTTTAATGTATCTATTTGTGGGGGTGGGCGCGTATGTGCCGGTTGACCTTCAAATGTTTGGACTCAGCGACGGGAATGTCCTGATTGTCTGGATGATAATTTTATTCGTTTATGCCTACATTGCATCCACACTACCGGTCCAGACGCTTCTGCAACCCAGGGATTACATCAACTCCCACCAGCTCTTCATTGCACTGGCACTTTTACTCGCCGGTGTATTAATCGCCCAACCTGAAATTGTCGCGCCGGCATATAATGCATCCCCGGTCGGCGCCCCGCCCATGTGGCCGTATTTGTTTGTCATCATTGCCTGCGGGGCCATCTCAGGATTTCATTCTCTGGTGAGCTCCGGGACATCATCCAAACAGTGTTATTCGGAAACAGATGCCCGGTTTATAGGATATGGTTCCATGCTGATGGAAGGAACGCTTTCCGCGCTGGTTATTGTCTCTGTCGCCGGCGGTATCGGCCTTGGACTCACCACCGGAGACGGTGAAATTCTTACCGGGCATGCGGCTTTTTCCCACCACTATGCTTCATGGGCGGCAGCTTCGGGCCTTGGCGCAAAAATCGGTGCCTTTGTGACAGGGGCCGCAAACATGATAGAGGCCTGCGGTATTCCCGCCAATATCACGATGACCATCATGGGGGTTTTTATTGTTTCCTTTGCCGCCACATCGCTGGATACAGCCACACGACTTCAACGATATATCGTCGGAGAGCTGGCGACTGCTTACAAACTTCCCTGGCTGGCACGCAGGCATCCGGCCACATTAATTGCGGTGTTAAGTGCTTTTGTTCTGGCGTTTTATAATGGTTCCGGAAAGGGTGCGATGATTCTCTGGCCGCTATTCGGGACCGTCAACCAATTACTTGCCTCCATGGCGCTGCTGGTGATTACCATTTACCTGCTAAAACAACGCAGTTCCATCATATTTACAGCCATTCCAATGTTTTTTATGATCATCATGACGGGCTGGGCGATGATACTGGGACTCCAAAATTTTTACCATGATCAAAACTGGTTGCTGTTTGTGATCAGCAGCATGGTATTTGTCTTAGAAATATGGATGATTATAGAAGCGATTCTGTATTTTAAAAAGAAAATCAACAGTTAAGATTCGCTTAATAATACAGAAAATCAAATTCCATTAACCCGCATCAACGGAAAAATCCAAAAAGGGGGCAGCATGACAAAAAACTTCAATGCATGGCCGGAACAATGGCCAAAAAATCTCAACTATCCGGATAGACCGATCCATTACTTTCTTGAAGATACAGCGGAACGGGTTCCCAACCGGATCGCCATCCATTTCGGCGGTATGGTGCTCACCTATGGTGAATTAAAAACCCTGGTGGATCGTTTTGCCACAGCCCTTTCCGGCCTGGGCATTGAAAAAGGGGAACGGTTTGCCATTCATCTGCCGAATATGCCCCAGTTTGCCATCGCATACTATGCGGTACTCAAAATCGGTGCGGTGTTTACACCCGTAAGCCCCCTGCTCTCCCCACAGGAAGTCACCCACCAATTGAACGATTCGGGCGCTAAAACCCTTTTATCGCTGGACCTGGTCTATCCCGGAATCGCATCCATCATCCCGGAGACAAAGGTGGAAAGGGTCATCTCTACCAGTATCGGGGACTGCTATAATGCGATTATCGTACCACTCAAACCCATTGGCAAGCTCCCGGTTCCCAATACACTGGATATGGCAGAACTGATCCGGGATAATGAACCGAACCCTCCGGAAGTCGACATTGATGTGTATACCGATCTTGCCCATCTGGCATATACCGGCGGTACCACCGGCGTATCCAAGGGCGTCATGCTCACCCACAAAAATGTAGCCTCCAACACGGTCCAGTTCGGCTGCTGGTTCAATGGGGCGCAAATGGAAACAAAAGACGGAAAAGTCGAACTTGTGTTTCCCAAAGGGGTTGATCCTGAAAAAGACCGACTGGTTGCACGTGATCAAGAAACCGCCCTGGTAGTGGTTCCCTGGTTCCATGCCATGGGGACCATCGGATACCTCAACAATATGATTTCCGGCGGCACCACCATGGTGGTGTTTCCCCGATTTGACCCCACAGAATATATCGAGGCGGTCAAAAAATTCTCCGCCACCACCCTGGGCGGGGCACCCCAACTGTATGTGCCGCTGATCAATATGCCGGGATTTGAAAACTATGATCTTTCCGGCATCAAGTTAATCGGCTCCGGGGCCGCTCCTTTGCCCATGACAATCCTGGATGCCATGAAGAAATCGTTTACATCCAGTGTGGTGATTGAAGCTTACGGCCTGACCGAGTGTGCCATGGGCGCTGTCTGCAACCCGCCCATCCCCGGAAAAACAAAAGCCGGATCCGTGGGCTTACCGGTCTTTGATACCGAATGCAAGGTGGTGGATGCAGCCACCGGGGAAAATCTTGCACCGGGCGAAGAAGGTGAAATCTGCATTAAAGGCCCCCAGGTCATGGCCGGTTACTGGAACCGGCCGGAAGCCACCGCCGAAGTCCTGAAAGACGGGTGGCTGTATACCGGTGATATCGGCCACGAGGATAAAGACGGATACTTCTTTATCACCGACCGGATAAAAGACCTGATCCTTTATAAAGGCTACAATGTGTATCCCCGTGAACTCGAAGAAGTCCTGTTTACCCATCCGGCGATTGAAATGTGCGGGATTGTGGGGAAACCGGATGAGACAGCCGGTGAACTCCCGGTCGCCTTTGTGCAGCTCAAGGCCGGGAAACAGGCAACCGCTGATGAACTGATTGAATATGTCAATTCAAAGGTGGCCGCATATAAAAAGCTGCGGGCGGTCCACTTTATCGATCTGATTCCGGTGTCCCCGGCAGGCAAAGTATTAAAGCGTGAACTCAGGGATCAGCTGACCGGCTAACCAAAGAATAATATGAATAAGTTTATATATGATCAGATTGTTCCGGTATCTTGCCCTTTTAATCAGGAAATTAAAATGAAATCAAACAAAACCCGAATTGTTTATTGTTCCGGCCCGTTGTTCTGCCCGGAAGAAATCGGATCTA
>JAGGYV010000146.1 GCA_021162325.1 Desulfobacteraceae bacterium
AGCACTTTAAACGCGTTGGATTTTCCGGCCCAGTTTAAGACATATCGTTCGTTTTTAAATTCAATATCCTCGCCAAGGGCAGCTTTTAACTTTTCCCAGTCGATTTGCTTTTCCGTAAACGCTTCAGGGAATATTGATTTCAGCTTTTCAATTTTATCTTCGCAAATATCCAGCGACCTGCCATCCATAATTATTTCCCTTTGGTAGTTTAAAAACCCAACCCGAATACGCCGGTTAATGGAGAATGTCGAACAAGGTGTTTTTAAACCGCAGAAGTAAAAGACAATACATCAAAATTCGACATTCCTTGTTCGACATTCTGCGGTTCGTTTAAAAAAAATCCCTTAAGTGAATGACCTTATATCTTGACGATTCAAACAAAAGCGACCTCATGCCGGTTGAAAAAATCAGCAATATAAGTTAACAGTTTTCAGGCGAATTGTTAATACTTATTTCCAAATTTTAACCGATAATGCCTGGCACAAAAAAAGAGGCTGCCTGGATACCCATCCAAACAGCCTCTTTTACAGTAAACAACAATCAGTCAACTATATAGTTGTCGTTTGATTTTTCATTTGGCGTTTTTATCATCCGGCGTTTTACAAACCGCCGTCGGGTCCGCCATGTTTTTATATGTCACATACTTTTTTTTCAGTTCTTCTTCAATCCGGGCGCGCAGTTTTTTAGATTCCCCGGGAAATGTTTTTTCCAGAGAGGCAAACCGGTTCTCACCGCCTAAAAATTTCTGGATGGTTCCGTCCGGTTCTTTGGATTCAAAAATAAACGGATTTTTCCCTTCATCTTCCAGCAGGGGATTATATCGATACAATGGCCAGTAACCACTGGTCACTGCCAGCTTCATTTCTTCCTGACTTTTGCCCATGCCTTTCTTTAAGCCCTGATTAATACACGGCGCATAGCAGATAATCAGCGAGGGGCCGGGATAACTGTCCGCCTCAAGGAACGCTTTGAGCATCTGCTGTTTGTTGGCCCCCATGGACACAGACGCCACATACACATATCCGTATGTCATGGCAATCAGTCCCAGATCTTTTTTACCGGTCTTTTTACCGGAAGCGGCAAACTTGGCCACCGCGCCGGTGGGCGTTGCCTTTGACGCCTGACCGCCGGTATTGGAATACACCTCGGTATCCATCACCAGAATATTCACGTCCTCGCCGGAGGCGATCACGTGATCCACACCGCCAAAACCAATATCATAGGCCCATCCGTCTCCGCCAAACACCCAGACTGATTTCTTCACCAGCAGGTCCGACATGTCATAAATGGATTGTAAAAGCGGCGTTCGCTCAACGTCTAAAAGCATGTCCTGAATTTTCCGGCCGTATGTTCTGGAGTTTTCCACATCATCGACACCAGTCAGCCATCCGTTAATGGCCTCTTTGAATTGTGTCGGAATGTCAGTTTCCAAGGCTTCCTTTAAAAGGTCCGCCAGCTTTTTACGCCGATGGGCAGTTGAAATGCTCATACCATAACCGAACTCCGCCGCATCCTCAAACAAGGAACTCCCCCAGGAAGGGCCGTGTCCGTCTTTATTGGTGCAATACGGAATGGATGGCGCCGAACCACCCCAGATGGAACTGCAACCAGTGGCATTGGCAATGATCATCCGCTCGCCAAACAACTGAGTCAATACTTTCACATAAGGGGTTTCTCCACAGCCCGCGCACGCGCCGGAAAATTCAATCAACGGCTGCTGGAACTGACTGCCTTTAACGGATTCCCGCTTCACCAGGTCATCTCTGACCGGAAGGGTATCAAAAAATTCCTGGTTGGGTACCTGAACAGGTGTCTGGGTGGCAATCGGACGCATCACCAAAGCCGGTTTTTTGGCCGGACAAATATCCATGCAGTTACCGCATCCCTGACAATCCATGGTATTGATCTGAATTCTGAACTGATATTCTTTGAGTTCTTTGCCGGTGGCTGGTATTGTTTCAAATGCCGCTGGCGCGTCTTTGATTTCATCCGCCGTAATCACTACCGGTCGGATGGCTGCATGGGGACAGACAAACGCACACTGATTGCACTGAATACAATTCTCAGCAAGCCATTCCGGAACATTAATCGCCACCCCGCGTTTTTCATATTGTGAGGTTGCCACCGGAAAAATTCCATCCGGTTCAAACGCACTGACCGGCAACTCATCCCCTTTTTGGGCCTGCATGGGCTGCATGATATTTTTTACAAAATCCGGAATATCGGAAACTGAAGAAGCGCCTTTTGAATCCGTTTCCGCCCATGAAGCCGGAATATTAATTTCTTTTAAATTTTCAAGCGTCTGATCCACTGCATCCATATTCATCTGGACAATCTTATCTCCCTTTTTACCGTACGTTTTCTTTATATCCGCCTTCAAGAACGCGACGGCCTCCTCAAACGGCAGCACATTGGCCAGGCTGAAAAACGCGGTCTGCATGATCATGTTAATCCGGGTGCCGAGCCCGACGGACTCGCCGATTTTGACCGCATCTACGGTATAAAATTTTAATTTCTTTTCAGCGATAGTCCGTTGCATGGCAGGCGGCAATGCTGTTTCCATGTCATCCTGTGTCCATGGCGAATTCAACAAAAACGTGCCGCCGTCTTTGATGCCTTCTAAAACATCATAAATCTCAACATAGTTGGATTTGTGACAGGCAACAAAATCCGCAGAATTAACCAGATACGTCGACTGAATCGGCTGATCCCCAAAACGGAGATGAGAAACAGTAATACCGCCGGATTTTTTCGAATCATAGGCAAAATACCCTTGCGCAAACATATCCGTATTATCACCGATAATTTTAATCGCGCTTTTGTTGGCACCGACAGTTCCGTCGGATCCCAGCCCCCAGAACTTACATTGAACCGTCCCTTCAGGAGACGTATCAAATTTTTCATCCACCGGAAGCGACTGGTAGGTGACATCATCCTGTATGCCCACCGTAAAATGATTTTTAACCCCCACGGATCGCATATTGTCAAAAACCGCCTTTACCATGGCCGGCGTGAATTCCTTGGAGCCCAGGCCATATCTTCCGCCGGTTATCTGGGGGATATTGTTCCCGTATTCCTTGAAAGCGACACATACATCCATATACAGCGGATCACCAATAGCGCCCGGTTCCTTGGTCCTGTCAAGCACCGTAATATGCTCAACCGTTGTCGGAATAGCGGAAAGAAAATGTTCAACGGAAAACGGCCGGTATAACCGGACCTTCACCAACCCTAAACGTTCTCCTTTTTCGTTTAAGGCATTAACAACCTCTTCAATGGTTTCCGTCGAAGACCCCATAGAAATGATAATGCGTTCAGCGTCCGGATGCCCGACATAATCAAACAGTTTGTACTGACGACCGGTCAAGGCACCGACTTTTGCCATGGATTCTTCAACAATCGTCGGAATCTGCAAATAAAAGGGGTTGGCCGCTTCCCGGCCCTGAAAATAAATATCCGGGTTCTGAGCGGTCCCCCGGATATCCG
This sequence comes from Desulfobacteraceae bacterium, assembly GCA_021162325.1. Taxonomy (GTDB): domain Bacteria; phylum Desulfobacterota; class Desulfobacteria; order Desulfobacterales; family Desulfosalsimonadaceae; genus SURF-3. The sequence continues at coordinate 3,487 of JAGGYV010000146.1, forward strand.
GATGTTCCGGATTCATTGCACGGGACCGAAACTCCCGGATGGCTTCATGATTCACCAAACCCGCAATATCATCATAATCAATGAGTTCGATCTTTTGAATTTCAGAAGACGACCGGAAGCCATCAAAAAAATGCAAAAACGGGAGACTCCCCTCAATGGCTGCCAAATGAGAAACCAGTGCAAGATCCATAATCTCCTGGACTGATCCGGAGGCGATCATCGCAAATCCGGCCTGTCGAACACTCATCACGTCACTGTGGTCCCCGAAAATAGAAAGCGCATGTGCGGAAAGAGATCTTGCCGTTACATGAAACACACAGGGAAGCAGCTCACCGGAAATCTTGTACATATTCGGTATCATGAGCAAAAGGCCCTGGGAGGCTGTAAAGGTCGTGGAAAGCGATCCGGTTGCCAGGGCACCGTGAACCGCACCGGCAGCACCGGCCTCAGACTGCATTTGTTTAACATTTAATGTCTGACCAAATATATTTTTCCGGCCCTGGGCGGACCATTCGTCCGCAGTTTCTCCCATTGAGGTCGAGGGGGTGATCGGATAAATCGCAGCGATATCACTCAAGGCATAGGCCACATGCACCGCCGCAGTATTCCCGTCAATTGTTTTCATCTTCTTAGCCATAATGAAATGCTCCGTAAGGTAAAAAATTATTGGTTAAGACTCGCTATAAAAAATAGCAATCCTGAAAAACGAGTGAAAGTTTAAAAATTTATTATAAATTAAATATTATGTAAAGGATAAATCTTGGTGGCGTCATGAAGGATTAAATAAATAGTTTATTCAACCTTGTACAACAGATCAATATACTTTCCCAGCATATCTTCCACAAGGCCGCGAAACGGTATGGTGGCGGCCATGCCATAGACCGGTGCCATTTCCCCTTTTTCATCCGGATGGGCCTTTACAAATTCAACGGATGTTTTCAAATCCTGGATAAACCGGTCGGCCACACCCGCCCGAGCATGCCTTAAGGTCACGCAGATATGAACACATGCCGGTTTGTGCAGACCGTTTAAGCTCCAGCCTTTCTGCCCCATCTGGTCCATGACCTGATAAATATTTAAGTCATCAGACGCAAACGCGATCACCCACAGGGGATCACCGAGAATTTTAAGCTCAGGGATCTGATTGATACCCGATTTTATAGTGGATGCCGTTTCAAGAATTTTACGGGTCGCTGCCAGGTATCCTTTTTCTCCGATGGAAACCATGGCTGCCCAGCAGGCCGCACTTAACGCACCCGGCCGGCTACCGGCAAAGGTGGGAGAAAAATACAACCCCCCCGGCCAGTCGGTAATGGTAAAATACTGGTACCGTCTTAATTTGGTCCCACGATATAAAATAACCGATGTCCCTTTAGCGGCATATCCGTATTTATGGGTATCTGCGGAAATCGAAGTCACCCCCGGTAACCGAAAATCCACCGGTGGGATATCATATCCGAGCTTTTCCGCCCACGGCACCACAAATCCGCCCAGACACGCGTCCGTATGAAACCCGATACCTTTTTTGCGGGCAAGTTCGGACAATTCTTCAATGGGATCAATCACCCCATGAGGAAAACACGGAGACGAGCCGACAATAACAATGGTATTTTTGGTTATTGCCTTTTTCGTGACTTTCATATCCGCCCTGAAATCCGGCCCCACCGGTATATGAATAATTTTGATGTTAAAATACTGGGCCGCCTTGTCAAATGCCGCATGCGCGGTCACCGGAACGATCATTTCCGGCCGGGTGATGTTTTTTTCTTTTCGGGCCCGGTCCCGGTAGGTTTTCATGGCCAGCAAAATGCTTTCCGTGCCGCCGGATGAGACCACGCCGCAGATGTCATCTTCGGTTTTATCCGCACCGAGCATGATTGCGGTCATAGAGACAATCTCAGACTCAAACTTGGTGGCACTCGGCCAGATATCCGAATGCAGGGGATTGCTCTGGGAATTGAGCCCATAAATTTGATTTAAAAACTCGATATGATCCTGATCCCCGTGATACACGGCACCGGATACATATCCATCCTCCCACCGAAAAATTTCCGTCTCATGAATATCTTCCATGATATTGATAATATCTTTTTTGCCCAGACCGTTTTCCGGCAGCTTTGCAAAACTTTCCAATTTATCTTTGTATGGCTTAAGCGATCCTTCCAGATCCGCCATCATGGTATTTAATTCTTTTTCAATGGCTTTTTTGACAAACCCAATATCCTTGATGGTATTAAATACCCGGGCGGCTATTCCCTGGGGAAGACGGGATAAGTATTTGTCCATAATTACTTGTATATCCAATGATTCCTCCAAAATTATTTGCGTTCAAGATGATATCAGATTACCCAAATTTTCTGCTGAAGACATAAAACAGGCCATGTATTTTCGTATCTTTTTTCAGAAAAATCTGACCGTCTTTTCAGTTTAAATAATTTTTCAATATGTCCGGCATTAAATTCTGGATTCCCGCCTTCGCGGGAATGACGGACGGAAGGCATTCCCCATGGATTGTCATTCTCGGCCCCACACGTCATTCCCGGCCCCACACGTCATTCTCAGCCCCACACGTCATTCCCGCGAAGGCGGGAATCCAAAACAAGCATCACACAATATATGGGTCGCACGACTCTTTGAGGACTTAACAGTCTTTGTCCATTTACTTTATTTATACCCGGTTCAGGCGCGCATACGCCCGACGATTGCGTTTATAAATATTTTTAAATTCCTTAAACATCCGATCATAGATGACAATGTGTTCCGGGTTCGGGGAATACATTTTACCGACTTCAACCGCATCTGCGACATCATCAAAGTTCATATATCCCATGGCAACGGATGCCAGAAATGCCGCCCCCCGGACATTGGCCAAGATGGGCTGTTTGATCTGCAATATTTCCCGGTTAAACACATCCGCATATATCTGGCACCAGACATCGGATGCCGCCCCGCCCCCTATCATCCGAACGGTATCTAACCGTCGTTTAACAAATTTTTCCACCGATTCCAGCAGCCAGCGGCCATTAAACGCCACGCCCTCCAAAACAGCCCGAACCATATGTTCACGGGTGGTTTCCAGGCTCTGATTAAAAAAACCGCCGCGAACATATTTATCGTCTAACGGGGTCCGTTCTCCGTAAAGCCAGGGTGTAAAAATGATCCCACCACTTCCCGGTGCAATTTTATCCGCCATGGCGTCAAAAATCTGATAAACATTTGACGGACATTGCCCCACAAGAAGATCATCTTTGTGGAAAAAAATATTGTCCCGTAAAAATGTCAGACAGGCGCCGGCGGTTTCCTGTTCATTGGCCACAAAATACCGGCCGGGAATCGCGGAAGGCAAAGACGCAATCCCCCGGAAAATATCTGTTTTTTTAAAGGGAACATGGCAGGTCAGCCACGATGACGTGCCAATATAAAAATGGGCGTCATAATCGGCTACGCCGCCGGAGCCAATGGCTGCAGCCTGGACATCCGGGGTCCCCATGATGACTTCGACATCCGGGCGCAAACCCAGTTCCTCGGCCAATTCCTGCTTTAAAGGCCCCAGAATATCTGTCGCCTGTTTTAGTTCCGGCAATTTCTCTTTTTCAATGGTGGACATGCGGAGCAACTGGTCATTATAGGTGATATTGTTGATGTTCCGGTTGTCCGTCACCCAATGAAGGGTAATCGAATCAAAGGACGCCGCGAATTTTCCGGTCAACCGCAGATTAATATAATCTTTGGGTTCCAAAAACTTGTAGGTTTTTCGGTAAATGTCCGGTTGTTTATTTTTGATATATAAAATATGGGCGATGGAATCTTTGCCGGAAAGACTGGGAGCCCCACCGGTTAGGCGCAGCCAGCGGGCAATCTTTGAAATACCGTACCCTTCAACCTTCACAAAGCCATCTGATATTTCCTTCACATGCTGACTGCCCCGGGAATCCAGCCATATCAGGGCATTGGTCAAATGGTTGCCGTTTCTGTCCACCGCCACCGTTCCGGACCACTGGGTGGAACAGCTGACGGCAATAATATCCTCCGGGGGAACCCGTTTTTTATTCAATAAAATCTTAAATGTTTCAAGAATGGTTTCCCACCACTGATCCGGGTCCTGCTCCGCGCCGCCGTCCGGCAACAGAAAAAGATCATTTTCAATAAATGCGGATTCAATCACTTTTCCTGCGGTACTCACCAGTGCGGATTTAGGCCCTGACGTTCCCAGATCAACAGCAAGGATATACTTGTCATTCTTTTCCGGCATAATCAGTTAAATATTTCCGATTGAATTTTCTAATACCAATGCGCCTTTATCGACCGGGGGTATAAATAAACGAAACCGCCCGGGTCTGGTCCGATGCCAGGCTAATGCTCAGATTCAGCACCCGATTTTCATCCGCCAAAACTGTGCCCAGATCCAGATTTCCGTTCGCATCCGTTGCCACCTGTTTGTGAAAGGTTCGCTGCTTGTCTTCAATCACCAGCATTTCGTTGGCAGCCAGCTCTTTTTCGCCGCATACGACGAATTTACCGGTATTATATTTTGCCAAAGGCGTTATAGTCTTAGACAATTCGGAAACCGCCTGCGCTTTGCCCATATCAATAAACCCCAGACCAAAAAATATTATTTCTACCATGGAAAAAACCCTGCCCCGGACCTGTTTCTGTGAAACACGGACTTTTTCAGCGATTTCCGAGCATTGGGGTGTTCTTTCAAGATAAATGACATTGGATCGAATCCCGCCGGAATATTTGTATTTGGCAAAATCTCCCACAGACTTCTTACCGTCTTCCAATTTAACTACCGGCGCTCCCATGCGTGTTAACACAGTGGAACATCCTGATACACTGACGGCTAATAATAAGATTAAAAAAATCCGGGTGATTCTGGCATTCATCATGATTATCCTTTCCATCAATAAATTTGTCGAATTTAACTGATTGACATAAAAATGAAATATTTGGTACATAATTATTCATTTGTATACCAAATAGCAATTGCAATCTCAACTAATAATCCGGCAAGGAGACCATCGTGAAACAATTACTGATTTCCATTTTTTTAATTTTCACCATCACGGGTTGTATGATGGAACCCTATAAACAAGCATTTAATAAGAATTGCGGCCCATATCCTGAAAATTACCTGGAAATTATCAACGGATTTCTGGCACATGACTTAGAGAATCCCGAAAGCATTCAGAATCTGACCATTATCCAACCGCCGAAGAAAAGAGCACTGAAAAACCATCGGGAATCCATATCCCTTGCCAAGGGCAATGAAATTTGGGAGTGTTTCATCGCTTTTGACGCAAAAAACAGAAACAATAAAATTGTGCGGGATTTTCATGTGGTCTGGATTCGCAACGGCAGGATTATGGCGTATGACTATCAAAAACCGGAACTGAATTACCGCTTTGAACACCGATTAAATCCCACCCCCGCCAACGAAGCAGCCCCGAAAGAAAGCACGAAAAAAAGCACGGTGGAAAGCACGGAAGAGCAAACCGAAAAAATCATTTTTGAATAACGCCATCCCGATCGACGTTGGTAGAAATCGTCGGTCGGGATTCTTTCCCGACAATGGGCAGGAAACCATCAGTCCGGATAGCTGAAAAACGCATTCGTCAACGCCACAAACTCAGCCACGGACAAGGATTCGGCCCGCCGGGCAGAATCAATCTCCGCATGGGCCAGAATATTTTTAATGGATTCGGCATCATTTTTTATACTGATATTTGCCAGCGCATTTTTTAAGGTTTTTCTTCTCGTGGAAAAAGCCGCCTTTACAACTGCCGACAGCAACGCTTCATCCGCCACCGGGTTTTCAATATTTTTTTTAAACTGAATCCCAATAACCTCCGAAGCCACTTTGGGTTTGGGCAAAAAAAGATGCGCCCCCACTGTGGCCAGTTTTTTTACATCCGCACTGTATTGCAGCATCACGGACAATCGCCCGTAATCCTTTGATCCCGGCCCGGCCGCCAGGCGCCGGGCCACTTCCTTCTGAAACATCAAGGCTGCCCGGTCGATGGACTGTTTCGCGTTCAGCAGGGCGATCAGGATCTGTGAAGAAATATTATACGGCAAATTTCCCAAAACCACTAATTTCCGGTTTTCCTTTTCACTGATTTCATTAATATCAACCGTCAAAATGTCTTTATTAATTAAGATGACATTATGGATTTCGTTGGCTGCCAGTTCTGTTTGAAAAACTTCGGCGACCTGCGGGTCTTTTTCCACTGCGTAAACGCATTTCACCTGCCGGGCCGCCGGAAGAGTCAATGCACCGAGCCCTGCCCCGATTTCAAGAACAATGTCTTCTGCGGACAATTTGGCCCGGTCAACGATCATCCGGCCAGTGGACGGATCCTTTAAAAAATTCTGGCCAAACTGTTTTTTGGGATGCAACGATTTTGAAGCAAGAAGGGTTCCGGGAGACGTCATGATTTTTTCGCATAAATTAAAAAGTGATTTGAATTATTTCCTTACCGGTTTTATTTTTAACCGACATTTTTTAAAATTACCACTTTTTTTTAACTTTCTTCATTTTCTGCTGGATTATTTAATAAAATTTTCATGCGGAATTTAATATTTATTGATTAAATTGGCCTCCCGCATATTCCCAAAAAATCGAGCAACACGTATATGGCGATACTTTCTCCGGCTTGCCGCCGGCCCAGGAATGTCGGACAAAAGCCCTTTGTTCCGGATCCTGCGAACAGTTCATCTGTCAGGCCGCTAAGGGCTCGGGAATAAATAACTCGACGTTTTGGCTTATTATTTTTCCCGTCTTCTGTGTTGCTTTGTCGGTCAAATAGCCAGCTATGCTCTCGGCAAAGCGCCTTGAAGACGAAAAAAATTCCAG
>JAGGYV010000251.1 GCA_021162325.1 Desulfobacteraceae bacterium
GTCTTTTTCCGCTCTCCGATTGACGATTTTATCTCGGGTTGTCTGTTGGCCCGCGTACATTTTCCAGATTCCTACGTTTTCTCCTCAAAAAGTATCAGTTACTCTCAGCCGGTTTAATTTTATTGAGACCATTACTCCTTATACTGGTGTAGAAAACGCTCTGTGTAATGCCTCTGGCACCATAGAGCGGCTTGTGGCACGATTTGTTATTTAGCCTCTGGCTTATGTCGAATATCCAGTTTCCATTGTTGACATTGACAGGTTTACACCTTACTATTTATTTGCAAAAGTAAGGAGGCAAGAATGGCTAATACAATCAAATTGACAAGCAAAAGGCAGGTAACTTTTCCAGTCCAATTATGCCGGGAACTAGGGGTTAAAGCCGGTGAAGAGTTGATATTGGAACGAAAAAAAATTGAAGGTACTACCGCCTGGATTATAAAACCTAAAAAACATGTCGGCACAAAATGGTTTGGTGGATTGAAAAAATATATTCACGGCAAAGATCATAATATGGAATCAATTCGTTCTTCAATTGGGAAAAACCTGGGAAAGAGGATAGAATGAAGTCTGTCGGGCTTGATACCTGTGTTGTATTACGATTACTTGTCGGTGAACCGGCAGAACAGGCGGATATAGCTCTCGAATATATAAAAAAATGCTACTTCAACAACATGGCAGTTTTTGTATCGGATATTGTAGCTGCTGAGGTTTATCATGCTATATGTTATCATTATGAGGTCCCCAGAAAAGATGCTGTGAAAATTTTACTGGATTTTCTTTCTTCCCCGATGATTACACCTACAGGGTATGCCTTAACTGTCTTGAGTGAATATAGGGGGTCCGGCGCAGGTCTTATTGATCGTTTGATACGTATAGATCTGCTTTATCATGCTCATGAAATAGTTACCTTTGACAAAGACTTTGCGAAACTCCCTAATGTTTTCATACTTAAAGAATGACAAACTCGTAAAAAGTCGGATTTCGATGGCAAAGAAAAAAGCTCCAAATTCGAGGCGCGCAAATCCTGAGTGATGATTCGTACTTAGCGTACTTTGAAGAGACGAAGGATGCAGCGCAACAAAGAATTTGGACTTTTTACGAAGCCATCAAGAATGCGATTGAATATGTTTTCCAAGGGCTCCCCCTGAGCCACATCCCAATACCCATCAACCCAATGCTCCAGGAGGGCATAAAGCCCTTCCCTACATGGCTTTGTATTAAATACCGTAGTGGCGGGGTTTATCCCCGCCAGATACTGAATCAACATTTTGTCCAGGATTAGTAACTTCTCAATAAGTCCGGGAAAACCGGTCGTTCCAGGAATCGGCCTTCAATGATTTCAATTAGTTGTAGCGACGATGGTCGTAAGCCGCCCGGACTTATTGAGAAGTTACCAGGATTATTGAGAACATACTGAATTAGCACCTGATTCAGGCTGACAATACGAAAAGCAGGCTCGACTTTTTTGCGATGCTTTGCTGAATAGTCTTGACTTTTATGTAAATTGATGCAAAATAGTCGATGCGTAATTCGATTAACAAACACATTGAGACTTCATGAAACGACAGCAGACAGACTATATTGTAAACGATCTCAAGAAAAAAATGGTTTTTATTACCGGCCCAAGGCAGGTTGGAAAAACCTGGCTTGCAAAGGAAATCGCCAAATTTTTTCCAGAAAGTGTGTATTTAAATTATGACAGTTCCGAAGACAGACAGATTATTAAAAATGAGTCGTGGCTTGAAAAAACAGACCTTCTGATTCTTGATGAACTCCATAAAATGAAGGGCTGGAAAAACTATCTGAAAGGGGTTTATGATACAAAACCTGATCACAGGATGATTCTTGTGACCGGAAGTGCAAGACTTGAAGCTTTCAGGCAGAGCGGAGATTCCCTGGCAGGAAGGTTTTTTCGACATAGACTGTTGCCTTTCTCTGTTGCAGAAATTTTACATATAAATGAAACGCCTGATATTGAAAAATTGATTGACCGAGGCGGATTTCCGGAGCCGTTGCTGGCAGAAGAAAACGTGGATGTGGATCGCTGGCGAAATCAGTATATGGACGGTCTAATACGGTCGGATGTTCTTGATTTTGAAAATATTCATGACTTCAGGGCAATGCAGCTACTTCTGGAATTGCTAAGATCAAGGGTCGGTTTTCCTGTCTCGTACAAATCTATTGCAGAAGATATTCAAATCGCCCCCAATACCGTCAAAAAATATATTCAAATTCTTGAATCGCTGTATATAATATTCAAAGTGACACCGTTTTCAAAAAATATTGCTCGGTCAATATTAAAAGAGCCTAAAATATATTTTTTCGACACCGGCCTGGTCAAAGGAGACGAAGGGGTTAAATTTGAAAATCTTACCGCCCTCAGCTTGCTGAAGCATGTCTATGGAATGCATGATTTTAAAGGACTCCCATACACTTTAAATTATTTAAGAACCAAAGATGGCGCGGAAGTCGATTTTTGTATTGTCAATGACAATGAACCTGAGTTGATGATTGAAGTTAAACGATCGAACCCTGAACCCGGCAAAGCGCTTGTTAATTTTAATAAACGGTACAATATTCCCGGCATCCAGCTTGTCTGGCATTTGAAAAGAGAAAAAAGGGAGAAAAATATTGATGTTCGAAGAGGCTTGAACTACCTGATGTCATTAATAATTTAGAATTTAAAGCCGAAGTTTTCAAATGTAAATTACATATGCGCCCTGAACACAAAATACTGCTTGATTTTATCAATAACCGGTTCAACGGTTCCGATCTGGCAGGTTTAACCCCGGAAAACTGGACCACTCTTATATCCGAAGCCAGCCGACACAGAGTCGCCCCTTTGATGTACAACAAGATCAAACTGTCCGAATCAGAGTCCATGATTCCGGCGGATGTGGTCCGAAAATTCCGGGAAAAGTATCTGGCAAATGTTTACCGGAACACCGTGCTTTTCCATCAGTTAACAGAATTAGTTTCTCTTTTGAATCATAAAGGGATCCCTGTTGTTTTATTAAAAGGCGCTCATCTGGCAGAATTCGTATACAAAGAGATTGCACTTCGCCCTATGTCTGATCTGGATATTCTGGTCAGGGAGGAGCACCTCTCAGAAGTTGTCCAAATCGCTTTTAGTGTCGGGTACCAATTTTTTTATGATAAACAAAAGACAAAAGGAAAACCCAATGAAAGCTATTGCTATGATATTTTAAAGCATTATAAGCATTTTCAGCCGCTTATTCATTCGGAAACAAAATGTTTGCTTGAAATACATTGTTTCATTGCAGAAGTCGGCAGTCCTTTTCAGATTCCCGCGTCAGAGCTTTGGCGGAACGCCCAACCGGCAGTTTTTAATAATAACGAAATATTTCTCCTTTCTCCGGAAGATCTGATTATCCATTTGTGTCTGCATGCTGCCTATGACCACCTGTTTGATTTCGGATTGGGTGCTCTTTACGATATTTCAATGATAATAAAGCATTACGGAAACGATATAAACTGGAAGGAGATTCAACGTCGTTCAAACCGTTGGGGGGCGAGCCGATGTCTTATACTGGCGCTATATTTTACAAAAAAATGGTTGGGAGCAGTCATTCCGGATAAAATATTTGAAAATTTTTGTATTGATAAGATAGTTTGTATGGCAGAAGAACGAATATTTAATTCTTCTGAAACCGTCTCCATGCACCCTCATTATATTCAGTGGCGTAACCGAAAGGGCATGGGAAACAAGGTGCGCTATGTTTTTGATGTGCTATTCCCTTCCAGGGCTTTTATGGCCAATCGTTATATAAAACCAAAACATTCCAAGCTGATATTTAGCAGTTATTTTTTTCGGTTTTATCAGGTTTTTAAAGGAATATGTGAAATAGCAAAAACTATACTGCATGATGGACAGTATGTTTCTCGCATCAATCAGGGTGATAATGATTTTCGCCTGAGAGAATGGCTCATTAAACCATAAAAGACTAATCATATTATACATTTAAGTAAACGGATACTTGTAATAGGCGGAGCTGGCTTTCTCGGTTCTCACCTCTGTGCGCAATTGTTAAAAGACGGACATGATGTCATCTGCGCAGATAATTTTTTTACCGGCACCAAAAATAATGTGATCAAGTTGTTGGAAAATCCTCATTTTGAGATCATGCGGCATGATGTAACTTTCCCTCTGTACGTGGAGGTTGATGAAATATACAATCTGGCCTTCCCGGCATCCCCGATTCATTATCAGCATGACCCGGTTCAGACAACCAAAACCAGTGTGCATGGTGCCATCAACATGTTGGGATTGGCGAAACGGGTTAAAGCTAAAATTTTTCAGGCATCAACCTCGGAAGTGTATGGCGATCCAAAGGTTCATCCCCAGACGGTTAATGGACACTGCCGATGACGTTACCGGCCCGGTTAATATGGGTAATCCCAATGAATTTACCATTAAAGAACTGGCGGAAAAGATTATTGACCTGACCGGCTCCCGTTCAAAACTGATAAATGAGCCATTACCGGTCGACGATCCGACTCAGCGCCGCCCGGATATCACGCTTGCCAAAGAAAAACTGGGGTGGGAACCTAAAATTGAACTGGAAGATGGGTTGAAAGATACCACCGCATAATTTGAAAACCTGATGAAAGACTTTAAAAAATAGGATATCCTGTTGACATATCCCAGGTTGATTTTATAATGAAAATGAAGAAAGTAATTTAGGTATTTTGAATTCCGGCGACCGTAATCACTAAAACAGTTAAATCCTTTTCTGGAGGTATAGTGATGGCCCATGTTCAAACTAAAATTTTTAAAAGCAACCGAAGTCAAGCTGTTCGTCTCCCTAAGGCAATTGCCTTTCCGGAATCAGTTAAGGATGTTGAAATCACAGCAATTGGTAACCAGCGAATTATTACTCCGGCAGGTCAATCCTGGGATGACTGGTTTGACAAGCCGGGCGTTTCCAGTGATTTTATGACAGAACGAATACAACCGGAAGATCAAATCCGGGAGAATTTGTAATGCTGAAGTATCTGCTGGATACCAATATTGTCATATATACTATGAAAAATCGCCCGCAACAGGTGAAAAGAAGTTTTAAGCAGCATGCCGGGCAAATGTGCATTTCTGCTGTAACCCTCGGTGAATTGGTTTTTGGCGCGGAACATTCACAACAAGTGGAAAGGAATCTGGCAGATATTGAGGCAATGGTCGCCCGGCTTGAAGTACTCCCCCTTGACAAGAAAGCGGCATATCATTTCGGACAGATACGAGCTGCATTGTATAGTTCCGGCCAGCCCATAGGGCCCTATGATATGATGATTGCCGGACATGCCAGGTCCTCCGGCCTGGTTCTGGTAACAAACAATGTCAAAGAATTCGAGAGGGTTCCAGGTCTGATTGTTGAAAACTGGAGCGAAGAATTCTAAATATATTATTAAGAAAAAATCAAGAAGCGGTTTGAATTATTTTCAGAGGCTGCAACCTGGGGGACTTTCCATATCCGCCGTAACATTTGCTGAATTAATGAATGGCGCAAAGAAAAGCCATCAGATTGAACACAATATTGCAAGATTAAATGAATTGGCCGAAGTATTGGAGATTAAACCTTTTGATCAAAAGGCCGCAATTGCATATGGAGATATTCGTTCAGCCCTTGAGAAAAAGGGTAACCTTATAGGAAGCAATGACTTGTTGATCGCCGCTCATGCGCTAAGTCATGATTATATATTGGTTACAAATAATGAAAAAGAATCCATAACCATGTTTTTTTCAATCAATAGCAGGGTGAAAAGATGAAAAATATAAAATATGTAGTTTTTAAAGAAGATAAATATTATGTCTCGCAATGCCTTAACGTAGATGTATCCAGTTTTGGAAAGAGCATTGACGAAGCAATTGCAGCTTTAAAAGAAGCTGTATCTCTTTATTTTGAGGATGAAAACGATATCAGTGAATTCCATGTCATCGGAGAAACTCTTTTAGGGGAAAGTGTGATTAATGCCTAAATTGCCTTCTTCCAAGGAGATTATTCGTGTATTGAAACGAAACGGATTTTCTTTTGTATCACAGAAAGGCAGTCACAAAAAATTTAAAAAAGAAAAAAGAATTGTAATTGTACCTGATCCTAAAAAAGAGATACCAATGGGTACCTTTTCTTCTATATTAAGGCAATCCGGTATAAACAAAGAAGAGTTCAAAACCCATGATTAACTTTAGTGCGCACAAGATGGCTTAAGTTATGTCTTTGTTGTAAATAAATTATTAACACTCCTTTAAAATAAATCTATTTAAGAATTCAATGCATACTCTCTCTGTATTCTGCTGGCTCAAGTAAAAATTAAGGTAATTGATTATTGTTTAACAGATTGTTCGTCTGCGCTCATCTGTGTAAGTCTGCGGCTAACATCAAAAAAGATTTTTATAAAAGGGACTCCAACCAAAAACAAATCCTCGTTACCGGCGGGGCCGGATATATCGGAAGCCATGCCTGCAAAGCTCTGGCTGCGGCCTGATATCACGCTTGCCAAAGAAAAACCCCCAAGGCAAGGATTCATCTTTTTGAGAAAGGTGATTTTACCTGGGCGCTATTCATTGGGCATCTGGTTATTGAAAAATTGCTAAAAGCTTTGTATGTTATCAATATTTCTAATTCTCCGCCATTTATTCATGATCTGATCCGAATAGCTGAAAAGGTGGGACTCCCGCTAAACGAGGATCAAAAAGATATATTAGATACCATATCTGCCTTTAATCTTCGGGCGAGATACGACGATTACAAAATGGAGTTTCATAGAAAGTGTACAAGAGAGTTCACTGAAAAATGGATTCAAAATATTAAGGAGCTTTCGGTTTTTTGGGGTGTTAAGGATTCTCTTTTATTGCTTAGGTATTCCTCAGGTCAGGTGGTCTGTCAAGAGAGTCATTAACCAATATAGCGGCATCAATTGGGTATAATAATACTGCCAGGCCCTAAGTCTCAAATGTTTGGGGGGAATTTGTTTATAATGTCTATGGTGTAAATTATTTTATTGTTAAAAGATTTAAATACACTTCGTTTTTTGTTATCGCGGCGAGACAAACGGAAATTCTTATTTCTTTTTGTATCCATGATAGGGGCGTCAATTCTGGAGGCAATTGGCGTTGGTATCATACCTTTTTTTGTTGCTATGATAATGAAGCCATCAGCGCTTTCTGAAAATCGATGGATAGGGATCTGGTGTACGGGACTACCGAATGTGCCATCGGTTCAGCTTGTTGGCTGGGCGTCTCTGACCCTGGTTACTTTTCTTTTTTTAAAAAACATTATTCTGCTTGTTGTGTACTATGGACAATCCCGGATTTTAAACATGCAGCGTGTCCGCTTGTCTGACAGGATGTTTCGAGTTTATCAATCCGCCCCCTATGATTGGCTCTTGCAGCGCAGTTCAGCAGAACTACAGCGCAATATAGATCAGGATACAGGCATAATTATGAATGGGGTTTTGATGCCGTGTTTCGAATTAATAATGAACATTTTAATGGGGGGGCTAATCATTGTTGTTTTGCTTTTCAGCACCCCGGGACCGGCATTTCTTGGTTTGCTGATCACGGGTGTTGGCCTTTTCTTTGTTATCAGGGTTTTTCAAAACAATTTAAGGCATATTGGTGTGGTGAGCCGCCGTGAAGCGAAGGAGGCGATAAAGGCAATTCAGCAAGGCTTTGGTGCCCTGATTGATGCCCGGATTGGTGGCTGTGAGAGTTATTTGCGTCAAATGTATCGGCAAAGTATATTGCGTCGTGCAAAGGTTGAAATTCAGAAGCAGGTGATATCGCGTGCAACGCCTTATACTATGGAGATGCTCGCGATTAGCGGGATGCTCGTTATTATTTTTCTGTTAATTCATGGGAAGCATTCTCTTGAATTAATCTTGCCGCTCTTATCTTTGCTGGCGGTGGCTACTTTGAAGTTGAAACAGATAGCAACACGCATGGCACAATCATTCAATACGATAAATGTTGCGCGTGTGTATATTCCGGGAATTGTCAATGACCTGACCGAACTCGATTCTCTTGAACGGTTACGTAATAAAAAAGCTTCGGGTAATGAGCATATTGGCAAGTTCAATGTTCTCAAGATTCGAAACATAACTTATACCTATCCCGATGCAGATGTTCCTGCTGTGAAAAATGTGTCGCTTAAGCTGGTGCGGGGGGAATCTATTGCTTTTGTCGGCCCGACTGGTTGCGGAAAGTCAACCCTTGTTAATATTATCATCGGTTTACTGGAACCGGAGGCGGGGTGCCTTGAGGTTAATGATGTGGATATTTTCAAAGACATAGATGGTTGGAGATCACTTCTTGGTTATATCCCTCAGGAGATTTTCCTTATCGATGACACTATTCATGCAAATATAGCCTTTGGCGTACCCCAGGACGAGATAAATGAAGATGCGCTTTGGCGTGCTTTAAAATCCGCTCAATTAGATGATTTTATCGGGACCCTGCCTTTAGGACTTGACACTGTTGTTGGAGAGCGAGGTGTGCGTCTTTCAGGAGGGCAACGTCAGCGTCTGGGCATCGCGCGGGCGCTCTATCAAAATCCCGAAGTGCTTGTGATGGATGAGGCAACATCTGCTCTTGACAATACAACTGAAGAAAAGGTTATGCAGGCGATTCAAAATCTTAAACA
>JAGGYV010000019.1 GCA_021162325.1 Desulfobacteraceae bacterium
GAAGACGCATAATAGGTATGATAAACTCGTAAAAAGTCGAATTCCGATGGCAAAGAAAAAAGCTCCACCAAATCTTAAAATTGGCGAGGCGCGCAAATCCTGAGTGATGATTCGTGCTTAGCGTACTATGAAGAGACGAAGGATGTAGCGCAACAAAGAATTTGGACTTTTTACGAAGCCATCAGGTATAATCGCTTAATAAATACGTTCCCCAAGCATATTCATTGACCGCGTTCATTAAACATGGTCAATGAATAGCATGTTTAATTTTTTCCAGTCAAGTATTGATTCGTTTTGACGCTGGTTAATCCCAACCCCAAAAAGGTTAGAATGAAAACGCCGGTTCAGGAAACAGCATATTGAGGACTGGCAAGTGATGGATTTTTCGCAGGGTTGAGTATTGCCGACAGCATCACCTGTTTGTTCACCTTTTACACCCCATAATCAAAAATCAGGTTTTTCGAAGTTGAATTTCAGGGTTTTTCCTGATTGACTTTTCCTGACGTTTACGTCAAGGTGCAGATAAACATTGTTTATAGAAAAAAATAAAGGATCATTTGAAAATCGCTATTCGCAAAAACAAGCAGACATTTTTTTAATAATTTGAATTCAGGGGGAAACATGAAAAAACTAACTTTAATCGGCGTAACCATTTTTTTAACTGCCATTTTTTTACTGCCCGGAACGGTTCTTGCCGGTGGAAGCAGTGATACATGCGATACAAAATATCCGATCGTAATGGCTCACGGCATGGGCGCTTCGGCTGAAATCCTCGGCATCGTCGATTACTGGTGGGGAATTCCGGACGCGATGGAAGATGAAGGGGCGGATGTGTTTATCACTTCCGTGAACGGCATGGACAGCACCCGAAATAAAGCCATTGATTTCAAGAACCAGTTTCTTCAGATCAAAGCTTACACCGGCGCTGCAAAATTAAATGTTATCGGTCATTCCCATGGAACCATTTATACCCGAGATGCCATCTCCAATTTAGGCATCGGCGGTGATGTCGCAAGTTATACCAGTATTGCCGGACCTCATCGGGGTAGCGCATTGGCCGACCTGATCATGTACAGCTTTTCTGATGATGTGGTGAATATGCTCGGCGGTTCCCTTGATTTTATTTATGCGTTTATTTTCGGAGACACAAACCCTGAAAGTATAGATAACGGCTACGACATTTGTACGGATTATATGACGGAAACATTTAATCCCAATACACCTAACGTTGGCGGTATCTATTATCAGAGTTGGGCGGCCAAAGCCAAAACTTCCTGCCCGAGCGTTATTCTTGAAATTCCCTGGATAATTATGCTGGGACTTGAAGGTGCGAATGATGGATTGGTCAGTGTTGACAGTGCGAAATGGGGAAATTTTCGGGGCGTTGAAGATGCTGCATGGTACAGTGTCGGATGCGACCATTTAAATATTGTCGGTCAGCTGTTCGGTATTACCCCGGGCTTTGATGCGGGTGAATTTTATGTGGATCTGGCCAGCGACCTGAAAAACAGAGGGTACTAATACTTTCGCTTAATAAAATTGATGGCTTCGTAAAAAGTCCAAATTCTTTGTTGCGTTGCATCCTTCGCTTCTTCATAGTACGATAAGTACGAATCATTACTCAGGATTTGCGCGCCTCGCCAGTCTTAAAATTTGGTGGAACTTTTTTCTTTGCCATCGGAATTCGACTTTTTACGAGTTTGTCAAAATTTAAAAATAATAAATAAAAAAAGGATGCCCTCTGGGCATCCTTTTTTTATTTATTGAAGACCGGATTTTATTTTATGAATGGCCGGCGCTTTCATATTTTTTAATTTTACGCTGAAGTGTTCTCAGGCTGATTCCTAAAATAGCCGCCGCCTGGGTCCGGTTTTGGCCGGTATATTCCAGCACCCGGTTGATATGATTTTTTTCAAGCGTCGCCATCGGCAACAGCGCGTCATCGCAACTTTCATTCATAGGCGATGATCCGAGCAAAGGACGTATTGAAGACAACGACAGCGTGTCACCCGTTTCAACAAGCAAAGAAGACGCGATCATATTTTCCAGTTCGCGCACATTTCCGGGAAATGAATACCGCAGAAGAGATTGGGAGACTTCAGGAGCCAGAGAATTAATTTTTTTGCCTGTTTTTTGCGCGTGCGCTTTCAAAAAATAAAATGCCAGAGGAAGAATATCTTTTTTTCGCTGACGCAGCGGCGGTATATGAATATGGCAGACATTGAGCCGGTATAACAGATCCATCCGGAAATTGCCTTTTTTGACTTCCTCATGAATATCTCGATTGGTGGCGGAAATAATTCTAACATCAACAGACCTTGCCCGGGTGCTGCCAAGGCGGTACAACTCTTTTTCCTGAACGACCCGCAGCAGTTTTGTCTGCATTTCCGGTGCCATTTCAGCGACTTCATCCAGAAACAGGGTGCCGTTGTCTGCTTCCTCAAAAAACCCTTTTTTAGAAAAGTTCGCGCCGGTATATGCCCCTTTTTCATGTCCGAAAATTTCATCTTCAAAAATCGTCGGGCTCAACGACGGCATGCTAAGGGCAACAAAAGACCCGGACGAGCGAAAGCTCAGCCGATGAACCGCATTTGCCAGCACCTCTTTTCCCACACCGGTTTCACCGGTTATCATTAAATTATAATCATTATACCCATAAGTTTCCGCCTGATGAAAAACCAGAGCCATGGCCTCGTCTTGTGCCACAATCTCTTTAAATGCCTCTGCATGTTTCAGTGTGTCAAATGACGGGCTTCTTTTAAAAAGGTCCAGGTTCTGTTGCAGCTCAAATTTTTCCAGCGCATTTTTTATACAAATTAACAGTTTTTCCAATTGCAACGGTTTGACAAGATAGTCATAGGCGCCAAAATTCATTGCCCGAACCGCCGTTGCCACATCATCAACAGCCGTAATAATAATGCACTCAATATGGGGAAATTCTTTTTTAATCTTTTCAAGCAGTTCAATACCATCTATGTGCGGCATGTTCAGATCAAGTAAAACAAGCTGAAAAGAATTTTCTCTGATTAAATCCATGACCTGCCGGCTGTCGGAAGCAATTGCCGGTTCCGGCATTCCGGAACTGAGAAGAGACGCCTTTACGCTTAAAAGCAGTCCCGTATCATCATCCACCGCCAGTATGGGCGTAAATTGTTTCGGCGTAGAGATCATACGACAAGTAGTCCTTCAATATCTTTAACAAATTTTTTAATATCAAAGGGCTTGGCAACGATATTTTTAAAACCAATCTCTTTTATCCGCTGCAATTCCATGCTTTGGGTGCTGCCGGTAATGATAATTACAGCCATTTTTGATAATTTTTCTTCTTTAATTATTGCTTTGCACACTTCCAGTCCGTTCATTTGCGGCATAAACAGATCGAGTATCAGCAGATCCGGAAGAAAAGTGCCCAGCTTGACCAGGGCTTCTGTTCCGTTAGAGACTGTTTCAATCTGATATTTTTCTTCTTTAAAAAACACTTTAGACATCAGCCGCAAAAGCGCCTGGTCATCATCCGCAATTAAAACCTTAAATAATTTTTTCCCCGGATGCAGCGGGAGGCGGATGTTAAAAACCGCCCCTTTTTCCTTTTTATTCAAACAGATCATTTCCCCGTCATGGGCCTTGATGATACTGTAGGAGACAGATAAGCCAAGTCCGGTACCGCCCTGAGCCTGTTTGTCGGTATAAAAAGGATCAAAAATCTTTTCAAGAATGGACGGATCAACGCCTTTTCCATTATCTTCCAATGAAAGGCATATCTTCTGGCTTTGCTGATCATAGCCTGTATTGATCACAATAATTCCATGATCATGATCAATCGCTTCAATTGCGTTAATAATCAGGTTTAAGATCACCTGCTCAATACTTTGCAGGTGACCTTTAAAAAGCGGTATAGTCTCATCCAGATTCAAACGGATTTCAACATTAGACTTTTTGAGCGTCGGCTGGACCAGTCGCAGGGAATTATGAACCGCATCGGAAATTGACATTTCAACTTTATCAAAAACGCTTGATTTTCTTGCAAAGTCTTTAAGTCTGCCCACAATTGTCTCCACCCTTTTGGCGGCCATATCCATATCGTTGATCATCTGATCCAGATTCTCATCAAGGAACGCGTGGGGCAGCCCACCATATTTTTTTCCTGGATTTTTTATTTCCTTCTCTTCCAAGACTGGCTTAAAGTCCTGCCAGATTCTTTTCACCAGCGGAATATTATACATAATGAGATTTAATGGATTATTAATTTCATGGGCCACACCGGCAACCAGCGTCCCCAGAGCTTCCATTTTTTGGGCCTGAAACAGCTGTTCCTGACTTTTGCGGAGTTTTTCCTCTGTTTTTAGATTTTTATTTTCCATGGCGGTATTTTATGCAGGGTTAAGTGCTTTTTTTGAACTGGAAGCGGCTCCTTGGTCGTATTATCAATATGATACACTATCAACTATAATCAGAGGCCGATGAGTACGTCAATAGAGAAGTATTTTTCGGCCTTGATCATCGTTTCGGCCACGGTACAACCCCGATTTCTTATCGCTGTCATATCTGATGTTCAGTTTCTCTTCCCCTGATTATTGTTCAACTTGATTTCCGGGAACTTTTTTCATAATTTCTTTAAATCGCCGACCGCTGACGTTTAACAAATAAATATCCTTAACCGCCTCACCGTTAAGATCAAAAAAGGTCTTTCCCGTGACCCCTTCAAAAGGTGCCATTGTCAGTAACTCTCTTTTGAGTTGCGCCCGAAAACATATATCCGGGCGACTCACCAGGCCAAATAGTATCCAGGCCGTGTCATAACTGACGGCCTCGATAAAGCCCGGGGTGTTTCCATATGTGTTTTTAAACCCGGCGACAAACTGATGCACATGTTCTGTCGTACTTTGTTCAAAAAAACCTTCAGGCAATATGGCGCCCTGGATATGATATTTTGCCATATCGATTAATTTATCCGAATGCCATAAGTTGGTTCCCAGCAGAACCACATCATTCACATCATAATATACCAGCTGGGGAATGATCAACCCGGCTTTATTTGGTGAATCCGGAATAAACACGGCATCAAAGTCAATGATTGGTTCAGGACCTTCTTCTTCCTCAATTTTTCGAGCCGCGACCAGCTGACTGACCCTGATTGATTCAACCAATTCATCCTGCCAATTCCCGGTATCATAATTCATCAGAATATCTGATACATCCGGTTCCATATTCTGTGCATCAGGAAATTCACTTTCAATATACACCAGCGGCGTCAGTGACGGCTCTTCGACCAGATCTTCCGGTATCGCATAATACAGCCCCACCAGTTTTTTGATGGGATCGGCAAAATCTGTTTTTTCAGGATCATACGCCTCAATCCCGACAACTTTACCGCCGGACGCCATCACCTCATCCCAGAACAAATTCATATAAACATCTCCGTAACTCTCATTTGGATAAAGTATGGCAAACTTTTTTGCTTCGAGCGTTTTTGCAGCATAGTCCACAAGGGCCTTTATCTGCATCCGGGGTGTGAGAAAATTTCTAAAGATGTAATCCCCGGCTTCTGTTATGCCGGATTTCTGAGTCAGCGTGACCATCGGGATGCGCAGCGCCTGGGCCTGAATCGATGTATATTCTGCGGTTGCAATGGGCCCGATAACGGCGGAGACATTGCTGGCCGCAAGCTCAGACAGCCCTTGTTGTGCAATAAGGGGATCAGATGCGGTATCTTTGACCAGAATGCGAATGGAGGACACACCCCGCTGACGGGAAAACCGGGCAAGGGCAAACTCGATTCCTTCAAGCGCCTGATGACCGAACTTTTCATATTTGCCGGTCATCGGCAGCAGGCACCCGATAAGATGACGATCCGTTAATACGGAAGATTCAAGATCCGCGATGAATTTTTTCGCCTGATCAACATTCTCATGATGCGGATAATTTTTAAGAAAAGATGAAAACGTCGTCACTGCGTCACCGATAAACCCGTCTTCCATATAATGGATACCCAGTTGATACATAAGATACCCACCGGGCGGACGGCCTTCCAGCTTTACCAGTTCATTTGACAAATCAGGTGCGGTCATCAGAGAGACCGCTGTTTTCAGCCTTGAAATCACCTTGTTTTTTTCGTTTGCTTTTGCGGCCTGAAATGCACTTAAATAAAAAGAATAGGCCTCCATCGTTGATTTAATGGCCAGATATGAATCACCAACGATCAGATCGACACGTATCCGCTGTTCCCTGGCCAACGGCTGAGCCAGGACATTCCCGGCATATATGGTGACCTGCTGATATTTACCTGTTTTATAAAACACACCCAGTTTACCAATCCCGGCTTCCCGGGCATAAGGACTTTCCGGATATATCGTCTGCACGCGATTGAATACACTGATGGCTTTTTCATAGTGTTCAAGATGAACACTGATCCATCCGATTTTTAAAAGGGCGGCTGGCGCCAGTGCGGTATCAGGGAATTGAGACAGGTAGTTCTGAAAAAGAGGCAGTGCTTTATTATATGCTTTCTCATGGTATTTCTGTTCTGCTGAATCAAAAAGCTGCTTTTCAGGACTTACCTGCCAGAAAAAGCGGGCGCCTCCTTCTTTTTCAGCACAGGACAAGCAGAAAATCAATAAAATGACTATAAAAATATGTATTATCCGATTCATTATATCATCCTCAGTGAAAGCTTTATATTAATCATTATTTATGATATAAAAATATTTCAATTTTACACACGTAAGGAAGAGGGTCAATGC
>JAGGYV010000310.1 GCA_021162325.1 Desulfobacteraceae bacterium
AATGTTGCCAGGCAGACTCCCTGTCTCCGGATGAAAGCGCATTTTGGGCAAGGTTTTTTTCAATCTGAAGGGCTTCTTCGCCGAAGCCGTTTTTTGGCCGGGATTTGATGGGGGGCATTTGTTTTTCTCCCAAATAATTCGGTAACTGCTCAATACGTCCGGGCGATGTAGCGGAGGCCTTCAGGCCGCCATAAAATCGTTACCTTCAGGTCACGTGAAATGGAAGGCTGAAGCCTTCCGCTACATGGATGGTACAATAACTCACATTTTTCGTCCGGACTTATTGAGAAGCTGCCTAATTTGTTTATAAGCATTTGAACTAATTGATAAGTTATTTTCCGATACAGTGGTGATGCGTCACCATGAAAAGCTTTTTATTAGAAGTTTAAGAAAATGTCTGTATATTGTCAATGGAAATGTCCTTATTCGGACACGTCAATGTCCAAATAAGGGCGCGGGTCGTTTGTGAAAATTATAATTTATATTAAAAATAGTATATTATATCTTTTTTAAAAGTGGCATGCAGATTGCAATCATAGTTAAGGCAGGTAATCAGTGTTTACAAAATAAACTGCTTGTATTCGTTCCTGGGCATCACGTTTTTTAACCCGTGAACAAAACCAAAAAAAGGAGAACACGATGAGCTTATTTAAAGACACCAATCATATGAATGCATTTTTAGAAGATCTCTGGAAGTACATTGTTTTTGAATCCGGCCTGGGCGAAAAAATGAAAGGAGATGGAACCAATCTCAAGTATATTATTTCCGATCCTGATGGATATCTTTTTATTGACCCGGATAACGTGATTACCGGCAAAGAGGCGAATAGAGACGCCGTGATTACCATGGAACTTTCCGGCGATACCATCATTCAATTCTGGACAAAACAGCTGTCTCTTCCCGTTGCACTGGCAACCCGAAAGATTAAATCCAAGGGACCGATCCCCAAAGTATTAAAATTGCTGCCCGCATTAAAACCGGTATATGCAGTTTTTCCGGAATATTGCAAGAAGCATGATGTCCCCTTAAGTTAAACCAAACAGAAACTGTTTTTTTTAAAAAATATTAAACATTGAAAGGGGAAGGAAAATGGCTGAATGCAAAATTCCCGGGCACATTGCATATGAGTTGGATTGCAAAGTGGAAAATACCCCGGATTTTAATATTGTGACATTTGAAAACGGTGATTTTGCGGATGAGGCGTTGACCTATAGCGATATTGTCATCCATGGCCGGAAAATAGCCCAACAGTTGATCAAGGCGAATATTGGGAAAGGGGATACATTTGCATTGCTGATGCGGAATCATCCGGAATTTTTATATGCGATGTATGCGGCGACAATGATCGGTGCGGTGATGGTACCGATCGATCCGCGTGTGAAGGGGGATCGATTGAAATATGTGCTGACCGATTCCAAAGCAAAAGGGATTTTTTTCACCAGTGAATTTATGGACAATGTAACAGCTGTGCTTTCCGATTTGCCGGATATCAACGTGCTGGGTGTTGCGTATAAAGAAGGAATGAATGTTGCCGTCAATGATCGGTTTGCTTCATTAAATGAAGTTTATAAAGGACCGGAAGTTTCTCCGCCCGACAACCGAAACGATGAAATCGCGATTCCCCTTGAAATTATCTATACATCCGGTACCACCGGTGATCCTAAAGGGGTCGTTCTTAAAGGTTCCCGTCTTGCTCCGTTTTCCATGCTCGCCCAGTTTGTCTGGCAGTACACAGCTGAAGACAAACTCTATACCGGTTTGTCCCTGACCCATGGCAATGCTCAGGCAGTCACTTTATTGCCGTCTTTGATGCTTTCCATTCCATCTGTTATCAGTTCAAAATTTACCAAAAGCCGGATCTGGGATATTTGCAGAAAGTACGGGTGTACCTCTTTTTCTTTGCTGGGCGGTATGATGATGGGAATTTACAGTGAGCCGCCAAAGCCGGATGACGCAGATAACCCGGTGCGGCTGGTACTCAGCGCCGGAACACCGCACGCAATCTGGGAAGATTTTGAACGACGGTATAATGTAATGATCCACGAGTGGTATGGCGCGGTAGAAGGCGGGTTTGCTCATAAGCCGCCGGGTGTCGGTCCTATTGGTTCGTTTGGAAAACCGCTTGAAGGGCTTATGGAAATGAAGGTGGTTGATAAAAGCGGCGATGAATGTCCGCCGGGTGACACCGGAGAAATCATTTTCAGAATGGTGGGTCAGGAAACGGAAGTCGAATATCTGGGAAAGCAAAAGGCATCTGAAGAAAAAACACGCGGCGGATGGCTGCGTACCGGAGATATGGGCCACACTGACGACGCCGGCTGGTTTTTCTTTGATTATCGGGCGGGGGGCGGTTTGCGAAGGGCCGGGGATTTTATTCAGCCCCAGTATGTGGAGGCCGGCATCGCCATTCATCCGGATGTCAGTGACGTCTGTGTTTATGGGATTCCGGCAGCCTCAGGCGCGCCCGGGGAAAGTGATCTGGTGGCGGCCGTGGTTCCTATGAATGGGCAGCCCATTGATCCTAAATCCATTTTTATGCATTGCAGAGAAAAACTGGAAGGAAATGCTGTACCGTCATATCTTCAGCTGGTCAATGCCATTCCCAAATCCGCATCGGAAAAAAACCTGGACCGGTTGCTGAAAGATGATTTTTCAAAAGATGCGGATAATGTCCATGCGTTTGAAGATTTTAAATAAATCAGCAGAGATGGCACTGAAAACCTAACCCGGATAAACCGGAAAAGTGCCTTAAGTGAACTAAAGTTTGAAGTGAGCTAAAGTTATGGTTAATGCCTTCGGCATTGTCAATTTTATATATTAAAAATGATCGCGTGTTTAGCGCAGTCCATAACTTTAGGCACTTTAGATCACTTTAGTCATTTCACACTTTTTGAGTTTTGAAATATTTTGTTATGAAATGCAAAAAATAGAACTTAGAAACTAAAAGGAGTGAAGCAGATGAAAAAATATGTGGAAGATCTTAATTTCCAAGGCGAAGAATTCATAGGAGAGTGGACGCCCTGGTCGCCCCAGGATATCCGTCGCAAAAAATGTGTTCTGGAGGCGGCACGACTGATGGTTGATTCCGCCTTTACCGCGCCATGTGCCGGTGGGGTGCCGTCATTGGAGGCCCATATTGTCTATGGACAGGAAGAACTTGAAGCCCTTGCCCGCAAAATTGAAGAAATCGCCCATACCAATGAGTCCTGGAAGGAACCGTTTTTATATGAAGCGGTCATGGTCCGGGATTCGGATGTGATCATTTTTCTGGGCAATACAAGATGCCATGAAACCCCCCTGGATGCCGGCTGCGGGATGTGCGGCGGGACCCTGGACTGCGGATATTTTTACGAGAAAAAAACAACCAAACACGGATTGGTTGATATTACCGACCGGTCATCTGATAAAATGATCGATGGTCCGCTGTGTACCGCTCGAGTGGGTGATCTGGGGTATGCGGTGGGAAGCGCACTCTGGACGGCTGCTACATTGATGGTTGATGCCCGCCCGTTTGCCAGCATCGGTATGGCAGGCCAGAAAATGGGGTATTGTCCCAAATCCGGTATGGTGGTCGGTGTTCCTGTGGCGGCCAAGGCGAAAAATCCCTATGTGGATGTGAACGTCGATTACCACCTCATCAATATGGATAAGGCGCTGGATAATACCCGAAAGATTTATCAGACTTCCCGGATTATCAGGGGGTTTGATTATCGGAAATGGATTCCAAAACCGAAAAAGCCAGAAGATTCACAGACAGATGGGCCGGAAGGAGGCGACGAATAATGGGACATTTAATGGGAAAAGAATATTGCCTGGACCATCTGGTTGAAGTGGCAAAAAGTATTGTGCTGGCCATCCACAAGGCACCTCAGATCACCGGAAAAACAAAGATTGAAGCGGAAATTATCTGGGGGGAAGACTTAGAGCCGATCCTTGATGTCATGGAGCCGGTGGGCAAAGTCATGCGATATGTGCAGTGGGATTATGAAACCATTAAAAACTGCTATGATAAGGGGGAATCACCGGTTATTATTGCGATTGGTGGAAAAGTCAGCAAATCAAACCTGAACTGGAATTGCGGTGCCTGCGGATTTAATACCTGTAAGGAATTTAATGCATACAGCAAGGAATATAAAGGCGGCGGCCAGCTGGGTGGACCAAGCTGTAACTGGAAAATTCTCGATTGGGCCATGGCTTGCGACTGGGCATGTGCGTCGGCCTGGCAATACCGGGTGGACAATCGGATTATGGGGTCTGTGGGGTTTGCTTTAAATGCGCTGGGGTTTATGCCGGACATGGATGCCAAGCTGGGTCTGGCCCTGGGGCCGCCCCGGGATATGGTCTATTATAATCGTGATGAAATGCATAAGAGCATGTCTTATGAAATGGATAAAAAGGATATGGTAAATTGTGTACCGAACATGTTTACCGCATTTCCGGGTGGCGGAACGCCGATGTACAAAACCAAAGACGACTGGTGGGCACCCCCGGAATTTATGGGTGTCGGATACTCGGAAGAAGTCATGGAAGCATATCAACAGGTTCTTTTTGAACAGGTACCGGAGATGGTTGTCAAACATGCAGACAAGATTGCTGAAAGATATAAGAAGAAATAGGAGTTTAGGTAGAAGGCTGAAGGTGGAAAGAAAATCAGCGATTCAATTATTTAAAATTGACACGATAAACTGAAAAATAAAGGGGTAGACATATGGACTTTTTGGATTTGGATATAAATCTGTCAAAAGAAGACATCATGCTCAAAGAAAATGCCAATGAGTTTGCCAGAAAAGTAATGCGGCCCATTGCCAAAGAGCTGGATGAAATGACACCGGAGCAGGTAATCGCCAAAGATTCACCGTTCTGGACATTTATGAAAAAAGCGTATGGGTTGGGGTATCATTCAATTTTAATTCCGGATGCATATGGCGGGATGGGACTGAGTCCGTTGCAGCAGGCGATTGTCTATGAAGAACTTGCATGGGGAAGTGTCGGGCTGACCATTGCACTGGGGGTTGCCAGTTTTCCGGCATTTGGCGCTGCCATGGTGCCGGAAGAAACCATGATTGATGAAATACTGGTGCCGTTTTGTGAAAACACGGATGCCACGTTTATCGGGTGCTGGGGAATTACGGAACCGGATCACGGATCAGACACCCTGATGCCGGACCACCCCAGTTTCAAAAATCCGGATATTCTTTCCCAGTGTATTGCCACGCCGGATGGCGATGATTTTATTTTAAACGGGCAGAAATCCGCATGGGTATCGAACGGGACCATCGCAACGCATTGCGCATTGTTTTGTCAGATTGATAAATCCATGGGGCATGCCGGCGGTGGGATTTTTGCCATACCGCTGGATCTGCCGGGTGTTAAAAAAGGAGCGGCTTTGGATAAAATCGGCCAGCGGGATCTAAACCAGGGGGAAATTTTTTTTGACAATGTCCGGGTGCCGGGAAAATACCTGATTGCCGGGCCGGAAGCCTATGAGGGGTTGCTTGAAATTGTATTGTCGGCAACCACCTGTTTGATGGGTGTGTTCGGTACCGGTGTGGCCCGGGCGGCGTTTGAAGAGGCGTTAAGCTATGCCAAGACCCGAGTCCAGGGCGGCAAGCCCTTGATCGAATATACCGCCATACAGACCAAGCTGTTTCATATGTTAACAAAAGTTGAAACCAGCCGGGCCATCAGCCGGTCTGTGTTTGTATATAATCAGAACACGTCAACGCCGGCGGAAGAATATTCGATCATGGCGAAAGTCCATGGTACCCAGGCGGCTTTTGATGTGGCAAATGACGCGATTCAAATTTTCGGCGGAAACGGCCTGACCAAGGAATATCTGATTGAAAAATTATTCCGGGATGCCCGCGCCATGCTGATTGAAGACGGGTCCAATGACAGTCTGGCAGTTGCCGCAGGGCATAAGATTATTCAGACGTATCCGAGAAAGGATTAATAATGAACAACGTATATATCATCGGGCTCGGTATGCTCCGGTTTAACAAATATCCGGACAAGAATGTTCGGGGCATGGCGCATGAAGTAATTCATCAATCATTAGAAGATGCCGGGCTGGGAAAAGAAGATTTACAGGCGGCCTTTTTTTCAAACACGTTTTGGGGAATGTTTTCCAACCAGCATTCCATCCGTGGGCAGGTGGCATTAAGGTCCATGGGAATCGGATCTATTCCGGTCACCAATGTGGAAAATGCCTGCGCCGGTGCATCTACAGCCCTTCACCTGGCGTATACCGGTGTTCGGGCCGGGATGTATGAAGTGGCTTTGGCTGTGGGATCTGAAAAAATCACGGACCCGGATAAAATGAAATCCTTGTCTGCCTATGCGACCTGTATGGATGTGGACAATTTTGGAGAGCAGCTCAAAATGATGGAAAAGGCCAATGAATTGTTTGCCGTCGACATTCCTGAAGGACAGACGCCGCCCGGAGAGGGCCGGAGCATATTCATGGACGCTTATGCCATGGGCGCACGCTGGCATATGAACAAGTATGGTTCCACCCAGCATCAGCTGGCAACAATTTGCGCAAAGAATCATTTTCACGGGTCCCTTAATCCCATGGCCCAGTACCAGATGGATATGAGTGTGGAAGACGTGATGAATGACAAGCCGATTGCCTATCCATTGACTCGGGCTATGTGCGCGCCGGTAGGCGATGGCGCAGCTGCCGCCATTGTCTGTTCGGAAGAATATCTGAAGAAACTGATCAATGCCCGTCCGGTAAAAATCCGGGCGTCCGTTCTCGGTTCCGGGGCAGACAGGGATTTTGACGGAGAAGATATTGGTGAACGCCTGGTCAAACAGGCTTATGATATGGCCGGTGTCGAGCCGACGGATATCAGCCTGGCGGAACTCCACGATGCGACAGCATATGGTGAACTTCACCAGACAGAAGCCATGGGGTTTTGTCCCATGGGCGAAGGCGGTCCTCATGCGGAAACCGGTGCCACCAAACTGGGCGGAAAACAGCCGGTGAACACGAGTGGCGGTCTGGAATGCCGCGGTCATCCCATCGGTGCATCCGGCCTGGCCCAGATCTATGAACTCGGCCTTCAGTTAAGGGGAGATGCTGGAAAACGTCAGGTGGAAGACGCCCGCCTGGGTCTTGCAGAAAATGGCGGCGGCAACATTGGCATGGAAGAGGCTGCCATGTGTATTCATATTCTGGAAAAAGTATAAAAAATTGCGCCTCAGGTCGGCATGCGGCGTTGCGCGACTCCCGCCAATGCTCACATATAGGCATATGCTGCGCTTGTCGAGTCGCCGCGCGCCTTGCCTGCCGACCTGATTCTTGTTTTTCAGCAGCCCGGATGGAATTGAAAATTTTCTGCTTCCCACGGTCCTCCGTGGGAACCCATACCAGGCTGTATTCTTTCAGGGTGTGGTAATTGTATGATTATGGAATGTATCATTGTTGAATGATATATTGATCTGTATTCCTACGGAGGACCGTGGGAATGAGATGAAAGAGAGAATATAAAGAATGAACAAAAAATCGATTCTGATTACCGGCGCGGCATCCGGTATCGGAAAGGAAACCGCATTGTTTTTCGCCAAAAAAGATTGGTTTGTGGGAATTTTTGATGTGGATGAAGCCGGTTTAAAAACACTGGAATCGGAAATCGGGGCATCAAACTGTTTTTTAGGCATCATGGATGTGACGAATTCGGCGAGTGTGCAAAAAGGGGTTGATGTATTTATGTCGAAAACCGGTGGAAAACTGGATGTACTGCTAAATAATGCGGGTATTTTGAAGTTCGGTCTTTTTGAAAATGTCGGTCTTGAGCATCATCTTAAAATTGTAGATGTGAATTTGAAAGGGTGTCTGAATTGTATTTATTATTGTTTGCCATACCTTAAAAAAACAACCGGCGCCCGAATTATCAACATGTCATCTATTTCATCATTATATGGTGCACCTGAACTCTCTGTTTACGCATCAACCAAGCATGCATTATCCGCAATGACAGAGGCTCTGGATATTGAATTGGAGCCTCATGGCATAACAGTCTGTGATATCAAGCCTCCCTATGTCAAAACGCCGATGCTTAAGGGCGGGGAGAATTCAAAAAGTCTGAAGATATTGAGATTTATAGGCGGTCAAACAAATGCGGGAAAAGTTGCTAAAACAGTCTGGAAGGCTGCAAATAAAAAGAAGCTCCATTGGAAAATAGGATTTACCCGCCTGATGGCGTTTCATTGCTGGTTTTTGCCATTTACAGTCCGATTCGTCGTAAAATTTTTGAGCATGCCGAAAATTAAAAAATAAGAAAAAAGAATTTATTATGAATATACTGGTTACCGGTGCGGCCGGGTATATTGGCGGACGATTGGTTGAACATCTGTGTGAACAGGAGTGGGTATCGGCTGTTGTCGGTACTGATATTAATGAACCCGCATTTAAACATCCCAAATACAAATTTGAAATTCGGGACATCCGGCATTCCATGGATGATATCTTTGAGGCCCGGAAAATAGATGCCGTGGTTCATTCGGCATATGTTCTTCCGCCTATTCATGACAAAGGGCTGATGGAAGATATCAATAAAGGCGGCACCCGAAATGTTCTGGAAGCTTCAGTCAAAGCCGGCGTAAAGCAGATTTTATATACCAGTTCCACCACTGCCTATGGATTCTACGCAGATAATGATGAACCGTTGACTGAAGAAAGCCCCCTTAGAGGAAATGATGATTTAATTTATGCCAAAAATAAAAAAGAGATAGAAGCGGTCATGCAGGAATTTATTTCAAATCATCCTGAGATCGCTGTAACCATCGTCCGCCCCTGTTTTGTGGTAGGGCCGGGCTTTAAAAATCCCGTGGCTGAACATTTACAGAAAAAACTGGTCCTGATGCCGGCCAAAACACTTCCCTGGCAGTTTGTCCACGAAGACGACCTGATCAATGTCATGGCATTGCTGCTGGAAAAAAAGATTGCCGGTGCGTTCAATATAACCGGCGAAGGGACAATGACATTTTCCGAAATGATTAAAATGCTGGGAAACATCCGAATCCCCATTCCCTGGCCGATTATTTACCCGTTAAATAACCTGTCCTGGTTTTTGCGGTTGACTTTTATGACCCAGTTTCCTTCACCGGGCATGCGGATGATGGTAAATCCCTGGATTGCCAGTTCAAAAAAACTTCATGAGACGATAGATTATACATTCAAATATGATTCAAGGAGTGCTTTCAGGGATTTTTCCCGATCCGTGAAAAAATAGAACCATGCAGTTTTTATGAATCAAAGCGGATTTGTAGGACAATTACTGACAAAAAAATAAGTATCGACTGACATGAAAATCAGGGAATGGCGGATATCATTCACCCTCGTTTTGTTGTAAGTTTTTGTAGCTGATTTAAGAGCTCGTTTTTTTGTACCTCCTGCCGGATATGCTGATACTGATTTCTTCAGTATCAGCATATTTGATTTTAGGGGGTATTCCTTTCGCTTAAACGACAAAAGTAATAA
Organism: Desulfobacteraceae bacterium; assembly: GCA_021162325.1. Taxonomy (GTDB): domain Bacteria; phylum Desulfobacterota; class Desulfobacteria; order Desulfobacterales; family Desulfosalsimonadaceae; genus SURF-3. Next base: position 9,489 of record JAGGYV010000310.1, read on the forward strand.
TTTCATAATGGACGGTGGGATAAATCGTAGGTCGGATTAGCGCGTCAGCGCGTAATCCGGCAAATTTTATAGACCGGTTTGACAGAGTTTTTTTTGTGGCTTACGCGCTTATGCGCTAATCCACCCTACTGGGAAGTGTAACGAAATACATCACTTGCCGGGTAAGAAACCCGGCCTTCCGGAAAAAGTGATTTGTTCATACCGTGGTGATTCGTCACCATGAAAAGCTTTTTACGGAGTCATCAAAATTAATTGAAACCATGGGCACCTCTGCCGGAAAAGGCCGTTTTCGTAAAGAAAACGGCCTTTTATTCGTCATTCCCTATCATATAATTGATAAATCATATTTGTTTTTTTAAAAAATATATGGCAAAAGAAGAACTGTAAATCAATCCGGTCCAGTTTGCGGGGGTTTTTTTGTTCAAGGTTTAATGATAGGTTGAATATTTTTTCGGTAAGGCAGGAAACAGGATAATGGAAAAAATTAAAACAAACGCGCAACTTATACTTTCGTTCAGCATCATATGTCTGGCGCTGGCGATCGGATATTTTGCTTTTGAAGTCCATCATTTTCTCAAGGGGTTTCCTGAAATACTGGTGCAGATGGAAAAAACATCTGTAGAAATATCTCCGGTAATTGAAGGAATTGCGGAAACCAGCAGAAATATTCTGCCGATATCGGAAGAAGTCGGCCATGTGGCCCAAATCATGCCGTCTATCCTGAAGGAAGTCAAGGCCACCCGTGAAGCTTTGCCGGATATACTTGATCAGGCCATGATCATCACCGACCGAATAAATAAAATAAGCGAAAAGCTGCCGGATGTTCTGGAAGAAGTTCGACAGACCCGGGCGGTTATTCCGGAGGTGACAGAAGAGATCCGGATGACCCGGGAAGTGATTTCCGAAGCAACGGAAAAGGTGCATCGTGTTCAGGAGCAGATTCCATTGATTCTCGTTGAATCGAAAAATATCAGAAAAGATCTCACAAAGGCCATGGGAAGTATTGATAAGGCGTCTGATTCAGTTCAGTCCTTTACCGCTGAGATGGGTGAAATACGCCCTATGATTCCGGCGGTTCTTGAAGAGGTTAAGCTGACAAGAGACGCAATGCCTGAAATGCTGGATCAGGCGGAACGGATTACTACCCAGGGAGCAAAATTCGGGGCTGACGCGGGAAAAGGAGTTGTCTCCGGACTCATTAGCGTGTTTAACCCGATTACTATTTCCAAGCAACTGAAAGCGCTGGTTCTTCCGGGAAAGGATATGCGAGGGCTGACTGCGGAAGACATTGATCTGATCAGGGAAGCAACATTTGAAATTGTTGAATCCGGGGATGTCGGTACGGTATTAAAATGGAAAAATCCCGTATCCCGGAATTATGGCAAACTTTCAATATTAAGAGAGTTCACCGAGGATTCTTTTGGTTGTAAAGAGCTTAAAGTGGAACTCTGGATTGATAATGATAAAAGCCATGATTTTAATGTGGTTTTCTGCCGTCAGGAAGATGGTTCCTGGATTAAAAAAGAAAAACCGGGCTTCAGGGAGTAAGCGATAAAATATATAACTATTGTCGTATGCTAGCCAATAACGAATAAGCGTTGATTTTTGAAGCAGATAAAATCGAGAGGGTATTCTTTCGTTCTCACCGGATCATAAAAAATGATATTGCCGGTCAATGGGCATCTGATGACAGGGCGGAAAAAAAGTATGGTTTTACAAACTGACGGTTCCTGTTCATTAAAATCCGGCAAAATATCTAGGTGTTTTCGATTTATGAATGGCGGCATCAATTGAGGGGTTAATTATTGAAAACATTATAATATTATGGTAAAAATTTTATGTCTGGAGAGGGTGAAATGAATTATATTTAAATCACTGAAATAGGAAAAATGTGAAGAAAAAAAAAGACTCGATCGGCGGAATTGTCTATTCCACGGAACACGGAAAAATGTGCCCGGCCTGCAGCCGACCGGTTTCCAAATGCATTTGCCGGCGTAAAAAAGACATTCCCAAAGCAGACGGCATTGTGCGGGTCGGCAGGCAAACAAAAGGCCGTAAGGGAAAAGGTGTCACATTGATTTCAGGTGTCCCCCTGGATCATGAAGCGATAAAAAATCTTGGGAAAGAACTGAAAAAAAAATGTGGCACCGGCGGTACGGTGAAAGACGGTATTATTGAAATACAGGGTGATCACAGGGACCTTTTGATACTGGAACTGGAAAAAAAAGGATGGACCGTGAAGCGTTCCGGTGGTTAAAATCAATGGCGTCATCGCCATTCCCCTGCTTTTTTACGGGTTCGTCAAAATTTAAATATTATCATTATTGTTAAGGCAAGAAGAATTTTATAT
>JAGGYV010000318.1 GCA_021162325.1 Desulfobacteraceae bacterium
GCAAACTTCCAAGTGATTTTTTATTTCATTTATCAAATTATAATTTGAATATAATACACATTATGATAATAAATATAATTTAAATTTTATACCAACTTTCTGATTAAAAGAATCATATAAAAATGATAATCCATAATTCACCGATCATTCTGGCATCAAAATCACCCCGCCGCCGCCGCCTTCTTGAAAGCGCCGGAATAGAATTTACCATCATGCCAAGCAGTGTTCAGGAAAACGACTTTCTGCTTTTAAAACCGGAAAATTATGTCCGGACATTAGCTGAAGCAAAAGCTTATGATATTGCAGATAAGAGACTGAAAAGCTGGGTAATCGGTGCAGACTCAATTGTTTTAATAAATAATACAATACTCGAAAAGCCGGAATCCGTATCAGATGCCCGGCAAATGATTCAACAATTAAACGGGAAGTCACACGTTGTCTTAACCGGGTATTCCATTATCTGTAAACAAAATGCATTTATTTTCACTGATGTTGTAAAAACCGAAGTTATTTTTAAAAAACTGACTGACGAAGAAATTGAATGGTATATTCATACCAAAGAGCCCTATGATAAAGCCGGCGGATATGCTATTCAGGATCTGGGTTCTTTTATGATAAAAAACATTAACGGTTCCTATACCAATGTGGTCGGACTGCCTGTATGCGAGGTGCTTGATCAGTTGTATCAACAGGGAGTCATATCCCGAAAGAGAATATCTACAAACCTTCAATCAAATGTTGGAAAAAGTTAATCGTGAAAGAGCAAATTAAAAAAATCAGAAAACGAATTGAACAAGCCGCATTATCCTGCGGCAGAGACCCTTTAAATGTACAGCTCGTTGCGGTCAGCAAGACTGTTTCTTCAAAAAACGTTAAGCCTGTTATCGATGCCGGCGTATTTATTTTTGGAGAAAACTATATCCAGGAAGCCATGCAAAAAATCGATGAGATCGCCGACAGTCGTTTGTCATGGCATTTTATCGGTCACTTGCAGTCCAACAAGGCAAAATATGTTGTTCGCTATTTTGATCTGATTCATTCGGTTGACACCTTAAAACTGGCAAAAGAAATCAACCGGCATGCAAAAAAACTGAACAAAGTTCAAAACATTCTTGTTCAGGTCAATATTGCCATGGAAACGACAAAATCAGGTGTGTCAACGAAAGACACAATATCTTTGATCAGGGATATCAGCAAACTTGAAAATCTGTCTGTAAAAGGCTTAATGACCATGCCGCCCTTTTTTAACCAGCCTGAAAAAGTCAGGCCTTATTTTAAAGCCCTGGCAGATCTGAAAGATCAAATACTTAAAGAATCCATAGCGCATATTGAAATGAAGGAGCTCTCCATGGGAATGACCGGAGACTTTGAGGTGGCGATTGAAGAAGGCGCAACCCTGGTCCGTATCGGAACCGCTATATTCGGAGATCGATCATGAAAATCCTGCTACATGTATGCTGCGGCCCCTGTGCCATTTATCCCGTGAAAAAGCTTCGTGAAAACAATTATCACGTGATGGGTTTTTTTTATAAAAACAACATTCATCCCTATACCGAATGTCTGAAACGACAGCAGGCATTAGAAAAGTATGCCGACCAAATCGAACTGAAGGTGATTTATCAGGAAGGATACGACCTTGAAGGATTTTTACAAAAAATAATTTTCAGAGAAAAAAACCGATGTAATGTCTGCTATCATGACCGTCTTTTATCGACCGCATTAATGGCAAAAAGAGGAAAATTCGACTATTTCTCGACCACCCTGCTTTACAGCAAATTCCAAAAACATGAAGTGATTAAATCCTTTGGCGAATCCATTGGAAAATCCGTCGGCATTCCATTTTATTATGAAGACTTCCGGGCCGGTTGGAAGGAAGGCATCGACATTTCCAAACAGTTGGGGATGTATAGACAGCAATATTGCGGGTGTATCTACAGTGAAAAAGAACGATATTACAATTGATGGCGTCGTTAAAAGTCCCATCTACTGCGTTGTATTAATTTTTCAGCTCCTCAAGATACGACTTGTATGATTTCTTGTCTGAAAAATAAATACGCTTTGCCAAATTTTATGTGATTGGTGAACCTTTTAACATAGCCATTTATTAGATTTGCATAATTGAACTTGAAACTTTATGTTTGGTAACTTTCTATATTACATTATCGCGCTGCTCATTTACGCCACGTATCAGCCTTCTGTAGATACTGGTTTTCTGCCGATTGAATCATTATTTTTGTTTCTGGCCCTGGCCGCTTTTTTCTTCATATTTACCTGGATGCAGTTCAAAAAAATCGAACAGCGCATTGAACAGGCATCGTTGAGGTCTCTTGACCATCTTTTTAATACGGCTTTAACCCGGCAGTCGATTCTTGCTATACTAATTTATGCCATTGATATATATGCCTTTAAAGTTGGTCACTTTCTAAATTCAATCCCTTTATTTAAAAAGATTCCCACGCTGGAAGCCCTGATTTTTCTAACTTTATTTATCGCCTATCTGTCTATTGTCTGGTGGTGCGCTTATCATTCGTTTACAAAAATATATAAAAACGGCCTATCACGAAAAGATTATATTCTCTCGAATATATCTTTTTCAATTCCGATAATTCTGCCCTGGCTACTTCTTTCGGTGACCTCGGACATTATCACTATCCTTCCTTTTGAATTCCCCAAACAATTTTTAATTTCAATGACCGGCCAGATTATCTATTTTATGATTTTTTTATTTATTATTGCAATCTTCGGTCCGGTGCTGATCCAGAAATTTTGGGGATGCCGTCCATTGAGATCCGGTGCAATCCGACACCGGATTGAATCGCTATGCAGAAAAGCAAATATGCCGTACCGGGATATCATGGTCTGGCCCCTTTTTGGCGGTCGCATGATTACTGCAGGCGTCATGGGTCTAATTCGCCAGTTTAGATATATATTGGTCACACCGGCTTTGATGCGCCACTTGGATCCGACTGAACTCGATGCCGTGATCGC
>JAGGYV010000026.1 GCA_021162325.1 Desulfobacteraceae bacterium
ATCAAAATGTGCGGCAATTTTATCAATAGGAATTGAAGACAATATTTGCTTACGGAATAGACCCGTCCATCCGTTATCGAGCATTTTGCGTCTTTTGGGAGTGAGAAAATCCCATGGATCGAAAATGTTAAGCTGGTTTGGATGATTTGCTTTGATCATAATTTAACCTTTAACCTTTTGATAAATCTAGCTTTTTATACTAAATTGCAGGATAAAAATCAAGACTTATTTTTTATTTTATATAATTATTTCACATAGATAAATATTTTGACTTTTTACGAGAGCGTCAAGTATTAAAATGCTGAACTGCATGCAGAGTAGACAATAATTTCTTGAAGTTGTATGATTTTTATTTTAAATTAAAAGAGTTGACCCATTCTAAAACTTAAAAATAAAAAAACCAATCAAAGTTTAATGTGGTAAACAAAATGAGATGCAACCATTTATCCCGCCTGTTTATTTTAATGCCTCGTTATATCCCTCTTTATCGATTATTCTCTTTAATCCGGTCGTACTTATTACTGATAATTGTTTTTCTTTTTTATTCGGTTTTCCTGTGTCCGGGGGGCGTAAACGCATTGGAAATGGGAGATTTAAACAATGATCAGGATATCACTTCCATTGATGCGGCGATAGTAAGACAAATCGCCAATGCGACCCTTATGCCGACAGCCGAGCAGCAATCAGCCGCTGATGTCAATCAGGACGGAGTGGTCACCGATGTGGATGCACAAATAATTTTGATCTGGGCATCAATGGGTTATGGTACGACGGTCCCGGAATCTTTTTCAGAACCGTTAACGCTTCCGGTAATAGCCTCCATGGAAGGCACTGTCGGATCGGACGGGGGTTCCATATCGTTAAACTCCGGGGTCGCTCTAAGCATTTCCCCCGGACAGCTTGATGGTATGCAGGCATATCAATTGGATAAAACAGATCCCGCAATGCATGACGCCATTGGGAATAAAACGTGCTTCCAGGTTTATCCGGACCCTTCTTACTATCCTGAAACAACCGTTACGATTCCCTATGATGCCGTTACAGGGCTTGAAAACGGTCCGGAAGATATTGAAGGGGTTGTTTTTGGATTTTATGATCCCCTGTTCCGGGGATACCGGATGGCAGCGGCTGAGTATGTTCCCGGAGAAACCGGTTTAACGGTGCGTCTCGACCAGATAAGACAGGATAGCCTTTTTTTAACGCAATCAAACGCCCTTTTAATGGCCGCTAAAACGACCCTGAGTAGCAGAGGAATCAGCGATTCCATTAAAAATACATTTTTCTCCATTTGGATAGTGGTTACGGAACCTTTTTATATCGATTCTCAAAGCAAAAAAGAAATCCTGCCGGTGCCGTATTATGAGCAGGGTGAAACGCCTCATTGCTGGGCCGTGGCTACCTGTATGGCCATGCGATATGTTCTTGATGACGATTTCGTCAAACCCTGGGAAATTGTAAGCACTTTGAATATTCCTGATGGATTAGGCGGCAGCGTTGCTTATGGGGGCAGTGCCTATGCTGATTATATAAAACAAAAGACAGGCTCGGAGATAGATAAAAGTTTCTGGACGAAACCGTCTAATCAGGCCCTCCGACTTTATATAAAAAAGCAAATTCTGGACGAACATCGACCGGTCATTCTTCTGGTTAATGAAGGAACAATTTCGGACTCCCATTCCCACGCAATTTTAGTCGTGGGTTACGAAATCCGGGGCGGGAATGCGTATTTATATATTCATGATCCTAAAAAAAATAGTTTGATGTATTCTGTGCGATCGTGGGAGGATATGGTTTCCAGGTGGGTGAATACGGCTGTCTATTATTCTTTCGTCATCACCGGGCATGCCGCCTCCTCTTTAAAACCTGTTACCGTTTATACCCTTAGTAAAGGCGATGCCGGCAATTCTCCGGCATTTGTTTCCCCCATGCAGGAAGATCCAACAAAAATTAATTCCAACTATCGATGCGTATTTGATTGGTACGATAATACCACGACGACGCCGGTTTTTGTCAGTCATAACGGTGACGGCCTGACCGTTCCTCATATCCCAAATTATTACACCATGGACCTGAGATTAAGCGTTGCCAATGCGTCGGAAAATCCCGTAAACGTAAAAGTCGTTTGGAATCTATCGAAAATCGGTGGCGGTGGAAAAACGTATACCGGAGAAATGGAAGTGGATTTAGCACCGAAATCCGTAAAAGACGGTACTGTCGTGAAGTTTATTCATGATAATTTAAATGAAGCTGTGGGTGATTATACGCTTGATGTTGAGGTTTACGAACTGACATCTTTTAAAACATGTGATGAATTTTTTATCACGATTCCCTTTGATAAAGGAATCGAACTCAAATGCGATAAAAAAACGCAACAGACCGGCACAACGGAAATAGAATTGACCTGGAATACCCCGGGCAATTTTGATGGCTATTATCAAACCTTCAAGCAGACGACGTCTAATCCTTCATGGAAGACTTTTGCGCGAATTGATCCTCCGAGTCCCAATGAAGCGAAAGATACGAATTATGCTGAACAGGATAATCCTGTTTATGCGGTTTTAGCCAGAAAAGACAAAAAGTTTTTTATTTCCAGTGATAAAATTACGATCAAGAAACTACAGGGCAGTCTTGCTTATAATTATTATTATTTTGATACGCAACAGAACATTCACACCGGCATTGGCTTTAATTACCTTGTAACAGGGGATAGATGGGAATGGACGCTTTCCGGAGACCAAACGCTTTTGCTTCTGGGCGTAACGCCGCCAGGAGGGGTCATGGCTTTTGTTTCCGATGATACGGAAAGCAAAGATTATATTTTAATCAGGGATGATTGGGGAAGAGGGGTTTCAATTAATGTAGAGGCGCCTTGCCGGCTGGCAGAAGGATATGATGTAAATCGTGATGAAATTGGGATGACGGATGCTGGTAACGTATATTTTATCGGGACCAGAGAGGTCGAAGAAACGGATCATTTCGGTGACCCGCGTAAAGCATATTATGATTACGTTTTCTCAAGTGATGGAAATGATTGTTTTCAGGCATTGATAGATATGAACAATGATGGTGACATTAATGAAAAAGATCATTTAACAGGCATCAATGTTCAGGATTTTGACGTATCATCACGGGGAAACACTCTTTTATTATGGGATTACAGCAATTGGGCGCTGGGTGCGGTGGATCTTCATGCCGGAGGGGTGCCGGTCTGGTTGACATCCAATTGCGGCGGCGTGGTTAAGGTCAGCGGCGACGGTGCACAATGCCTTTTTGAGTGGTATGATGAGCAAACCGGTGATACGGATACAGCCACTATGCCGTCTGCCGGCGGCAGTATCGTCAAACTGGGTGCGGCAACTGGATTGGAATGGACGCCGGAATATACTAATATCAGCTCTGACGGGAAAATGGTTTGTGGTTTTGTTGTTGAAATGACCGGACCGAATCCAGAGGATTTTATTCGGGCAGGGCTTGCTATTGCAAATGCCGATGGGACAGGCTTTCGATGGATAGATACGGGCCAGGTTTTTCTTCAGGGGCCACCCAAATTTTCGCCGGATAATCAACAGATTATTTTTGCCGGAAGCGATAAGCCCCTTATAAACGGGGACGAGATACCGAATGCAGACATTTACATGATATGTGTTGATGGAACACAACTGCCTGATAACCTGACCAATACGCCTGACGTAACAGAGGTAAATCCATACATTCGATAGGTTCAAATGAAAGCGTAAGGGCTCATGAAAATTTTTTTTCTTGTATTGTCTTTGATAATGATGGCCATGTTCTTTGGTTTTGCAGCAAATGCCTCAGCATTTGAGATCACGATGACGGATACTGTCGGATTTGTCGGCGATCAAACCCGTGTAACTGTATTCATTGATGATGCCGCAGATGTATTATCAGCCGATATAACCATCACCTTTGATCCTGGCATACTTGTTCCCGCTGATGTGGAATTGACGGATTCCACAGCTAATTTTCTTGTTGCGCATTCAATCACATGGGGGGCCGTATCCCTGGCAGCGGCCGGATCGATGCCTCTTTCAGCCGGCGGCGGCCCTTTGTTTTCTGTCGTTTTTGATATTAATGAAAACGCGGATGTCTCTGAGACGATACTGATCCTTTCCAGGGCGGTTGTGTATGACGCTGACTATCAGGCACATGACGCACTCATTCCGGGCACATCTGGCATCATAACACTTATAAATGATCAATTCATTGCCGGCGATATAAACGGTGATGGCGTTGTTAATCTTGCGGATGCGGTTTCCGTTTTGCAGACCCTATCATCATTGGAATCAACCATCGTTGCTAATTTTCCGGCCATCAAAAATGACGGAAAAATCGCCCTTGAAGATGCTGTTTTTATACTTCAAAAAATTACAGGCATGCGGGAGGAAACAAATGGAAACTGATAATCCTTAACCCATCTTTTTGAGTAAAAAAAGGGCCTGGGTCAAGCCTGCCCTTGACCCATTAAATGCGGTTATTGATTTTTCTTTAACCGCCGTTTCTTTTAGGCGCTGTATTTTCCTATTGCCTAACACGCATGCATATTATTGATTAATGTGATTTACAAAATTTTTATCATACTTTTTGTCACTTTATTGATCATCGATTTGGGGAGATCAGCTCCTCCGATCCGTTTTGGTGCCTAGGGGATACCCTTTTAAAAACCACAAAAACCGTTTTTTATTTAATGATTCCAGATGCGCCCGCCGGGTGCTGTCTAAAGAAGCGGGTTGTTTCTTACTCCAGTTTTTATAAACGCCGGATATATCGATGTCTTTCATTATTTTATGTAAAAATCGGGGGGTATTTTCCAGATTCAAACTGGATTGAAAATCCAGTAACGCCGGCAGCCCCTCATCGGTTACCAGAATATTCTTCCGATTTCGGACATCTAAATGCACCATATTCCGCTGATGCATCTTTCGCACAATATCCTCAAACTGAAAGAAAAAATCATCGCCTATCATTTCTGGCGCTGTTTCTTTTAACGTCTTACCAGGTATAAATCGATAACCGACCGCATATATATCAAGGCGAAACGGTTGCCTGGGAATTCCGACAATCCCTTCAAGCTTTTGTAATGCCTTAAATTCCCGTTTAACCATAAATCGTCCCCATGTTTTCCGGATAAAGGGCGGGCAGGGTAAAAAATCTTTAACAACCCATATTTTAAGACCGCGTTGAACCTGATAAAGATCCGCATTGCCCCAGCGCCCTTTGGCAATAATACGATAATCCCCGGCTTCAAGATCTTTTCTCGTAAAAGGTTTTTCCATTTTTCTGCCCTTCTTCACTTTGATAATCCCGTAAAAAATCAGATTCTGATGGCAAAGTATAAAAATTCACCATTCATATAAAATTGGTAAGGCGCACAAATCCTGAGTGATGATTCATACTTATCTCACTATTAAGAAACGATGGATGCAGTACAACACAGAATTTGAATTCCCAAATAAGTAACTCTGAAAAGCATTGTCTCTCGCAGTGTCGCAGGGAACGCAGAGAGTTATTAATTTATCGGCGTCTCTGCGCCTCTGCGAAAATAAAATGTTTATGTGCATGGGATAACTTATTAATGGATACAACATCAAAAAACGGAGTTCCATAGCTTCCAATGAACTTAAATTTATTGGATTTGCAAAATGGGAAATTAACCACAGAGAGCACAGAGGGGGAAAATTAAAATAAAGTCTTTTTCTCAGTGTTCTCTGTGGTGAAAAAAGGAATTCAAAATAACTTTCGAGTTACTTTTCTGCAAAAATACCGCGAATCGGGATAAACAGCTTTTTACGAAGCCGCCATATTTGCAACTTTTTCCTTGATATATTCCGAGAACGCCCCCTCATCCTGTTTAAAAGATATCCTGATACCCACAACGACAATATCGATAGGGATTTGCATTTTATCGACAATTTTAACATAATCTTTTTCAGTGGTCACGACAAACGCTGCCGAACATTTTTGCGCTTTGCCGACGATTAAACAAAAATCGGTTTCCGTATACTTATGATGATCATTAAACCCAACGGCACCCACAACCTCTTCGACCAGTTCCTCAACTGTTTTTCGGAACTCCTCATTTTTTGCAATTCCTGAAAATACAAACACTTTGGACGTTTTTAAAGAATCAAAATTGTGTGATGTCGTGTCAGAATAGCTGCCGGCGGTGTCTTGGCCCGTGCCGTTATAAATTCCACAAACATAAGGTTCATGAAATGATTTAAAAATCGGTTTCCCATGTGCTATTTCAGTCAGACGATCAAAACTGCGGTCTGAATGCTTATCGCACCGGGTGAGGATAAACAGATCGCCACGGGAAATCCCTGAAACCGGTTCACGGAGAATACCTCTGGGTAAAAGGTACTGGTTGCCAAAAAAAGATTGGTCATCGACCAGCACAATATCCAGATCCCGCTCCAGGCGGCGGTGCTGAAACGCATCGTCAAATATAATAACATCCGGTGAAAATTTTTCCATTGCTTTCATGCCGACCTGAAAACGATCGGCACCGACTAAAACAGGAATCCCTTTTAGCTTTTTCGCCACCATAAACGGTTCATCCCCGGCGATATCCGGTTCTAAAAAAATATGATGCCGGTCGCTGACGACCCCGCCCTTTTTCTCTGCTTTTCCCTTATATCCTCTGCTAATAACAGCTGGCTTGAATCCGGCTTCTTTCAACATTTCCGCCAGATAAATTGTCATCGGGGTTTTACCGGTTCCGCCAACCGTTAAATTCCCAATAGATATCACCCCGCATGGAAGCGTTTTGGATTTAAAACCCCCATAATCATATAAAAATCCCCGGAGTCTGACGGCAATGCCATAAAGCGTCGATGAAATCAGCAACAGGAATTGCAATAATGGGCCGGCAGTCTTTTCTCCGGTCATTACCACCTGAATTTTCTGCGTTATTTTGTTCATTTATTGCCGCCCGACACTGTTTTTATTCCAGATTATAAACTGCCAGACCCGCGACACAGAAGAAAATAATATTGGCACTCCAGGCAGCAAGCATTGGCGGAAGAACGTTTCCATACCCGATGGACAGGCAAAAACTATAAAAAGACCAGTAAATAAAAATAGTTAAGATACCATACGAAAAACTGACCGCCATGCCTTCTTTTATTGAATTTCTTAGCGCCAGCCCGGCACCAAGCATGGAAAGAATCAAACAAATAAACGGAAAAGCGGTTTTCGCGTAAAAATCCACCCGATACTTCGCAGCATCATATCCCTGGCTTTCAACCTTTTGAATATATTTGTAAAGATCTAAAAACGGCAGTTCCTCGGATTCCCTTGCCACCCTCAGCAAATCTGACGGCAGCAGGTCTATTGGATAAATTTTTTCATCATAGAACGTCACCTGTTGTTCTTCATCAGAAGAATTCAGATGCTGCTGAAGCAGGCAATCAAAAAAAACCCAGTCCCCATCAATATACTTCCCGGTTTTTGCATTGATACGGCTCGTCAGACTAAACTCCTTGTTAAAATTTGCGATACTGATCCCTGAGATCTTCTGATCAACCGGATTATAATACGAAATATGCGTAATGGATTGATTCCCCCGAATCCAGATATTTTTCCCCTTCGACGTTGTCATTTTTGCCCTGGACGTCATCTCTTCAATGCGATTTGCCTTGACCACACTGATCGGGACAACCACTTCAGAAAAGATAAACAAAAAAATGGTCAGGCATATTCCGATGACGGCAATGGGCAGCAAGAGATAATGCAAACTGATGCCGCCACTCTTTAACGCCAGTATTTCATTGTTTTTAACCATTAACCCAAAGGCTGCCAGCACACCTAGAAGAACGGCAATCGGAATAATTTGAGATACGATCAGCGGGATTTTGTAAAGAAAAAAAGCGACAATCAAAGACAGAGCCAATTCAGCTTCAAGGAACTTATCGATTCTCCCAAAAAAATCAATGGATAGATAAATAACAATGACCACCCCGAGAACAATCCCGAAATACTTGAAAAAAAGAAGGCTGATATATCTGTGAATGACTGTCATTAGACACTCGCCATTTTTTAAAAAAATCAGTAAAAAATCCTGGGCCAAAGGACCCGATTTCTAGCGGTAAAATAAAAGTTTAATCAAAAGACCGGCCACGAAAAAAAGTCTGAACAATCTTTATTCCGAATTGATTTATCCGATAAAAAATTTCAACCGGTCGGTCATTAGCGGTTCTAATTAATAAAAAAACCCCCAATCCACCCATAATAAAATTCGGCATCCACATTCCCAAAACCGGTGAGAGGTTGCCGGCTTCACTAAAAACCAGGCCGGCAGATAACAAAAGATAATAAATCAAAAAAGCGATCAATCCAAGGCCGAGGCTGGCTGATTTCCGGGTTGATGAAGACTGAACCCCTAAGGGAACGGCCAGTATCCCCAATGCGATACAGGCAAATGGGATGGAAAATTTTTTATGGAACTCCACCCATACGGAATAATATTTTTTAGATTTGGTTTTTTCAGTTTTTAAAAATGCCACCAGTTCTTTTAAATTCATTTCCTTTCGATTGCGTTTTTTCCCCCTGATTTTTTGAACGGCATGCTTTAAATCCAGCTGCAAATCATAAGAATCAAACTGGATGGAGTGAACCGCGCGGTTCTTCAGATTCACCTGGTTAATCACGCCATTGTAAAGGCTTAATATAAAGGAAAGCTTATCTTTACCATCGAGAATTCTGCCTTTGGGCGAAACAATAGTCGTCGAAAACCCTTCATTCCGCTGGTCTTCAATATAAATATCGCCTAAAGAATTGTCTTTAAAATCAATTTTATTGACATAAAACATCACCCCATCAAAACTGTCATTGAATTGCCGTTCCTTTAATCCAACGCTAAAGTTCGACTGAACGACATTCAACGCCATTTGCTTATAGGATTGTTGTCCCCAGGGGATACCGTATATCGCCATATATGCGGTCAGCAACGCATTTAATACACTGAACACTATCACCGGTGGGAGCAGATGATAAAGACTGATGCCGCTTGCTTTAAGCGCCACGATTTCATTGTCATTAGAAAGGCGCAAAAACGTTAACAGCACACTCATCATTACCGACATCGGAATAATATAGGCAAGAAAATATGGCATAGAATACGCCAGCATTAAAAAAAAAGCCATTAAGCTGACCTGATAATTAACGACCACATTGGTAATCTCAAGAACCTGGCGCATCAAAAAGACAAAAATAAAGAACAACAGATTCATGGTATATGGAGGAATCAGTTCTTTGAAAATATACCGATTAACAGCCGTATTCATTTTCATAGTAATTATGCTGTAACTTTGACTGAAGTTTACGTAGCGGCATCATTATTATCTGAAAACTGCATTTGATAAAGATTATAATACTCCCCTTTTCTCTCCAGCAGCTCTTCGTGCTTTCCTTCTTCAACAATCTGACCATCGACCAGCACAACAATACGGTTTGCATATGCAATTGTTGACAGCCGGTGCGCAATAACAAACGATGTCCGACCTTTCATCAAATTTTCAAGCGCTTTTTGAACCAGTCGTTCTGACTCCGTATCCAGTGATGCGGTGGCTTCATCTAAAATAAGAATCGGCGCATTTTTCAACAACGCCCGGGCAATGCACATGCGCTGTTTTTCACCACCGGAAAGCCGGCTCCCGAGCTCTCCGATGATCGTATCAAATCCATTGGGCAGGCTTTTAACAAATTTATATATATATGCCGCCTTTGCCGCTTCTATTATTTCCTGATCCGAGGCATCCGGTTTTCCATAAACAATATTTTTTCTAATGGTATCATTAAAAAGAATCGGTTCCTGGGTAACAATGGCCACCTGCTTGCGTAGAGCTGAAACAGCGATATCCCGGATATCCGTACCATCAATTTTAATCAAGCCTTTTGTGACATCAAAAAATCGGGGAATTAAATTTACCAAAGACGTCTTACCGCCACCGCTCATTCCCACCAATGCCAGTATTTCACCCGGCTTGACATCAAGATCAATGTTCTTTAACACCCTGTCTCTTTTGTCATAGGAAAAGGATACTTTTTCAAATAAAATCCGGTGGGACCCGGCTTTAATCGCTTTGGGCGATTTTGGGTCTATAATATCTGATTCGGTTTCCAGAATATCAAATACCCGGTCTGATGCGGCAAAGCCCTGCTGTAACACATTATTCAGTTTTGTCATTTTTTTTATAGGCGTATACAGCAGCATAACTGCCGTCATAAATGAAAGAAAATCACCGGGCGTTTGAACACCTTTAATGACAGCAAACCCGCCATACCAAAGCACAAGTGAGATCCCGACGCCCCCGAAGGCTTCCATCACAGGCGATGTCAGCGCCTTTGCCCGTATGGATTTTATCTCAAAACGAAAAACCGAATAATTTTTTTTAGAAAAAACTTTTTTCTCATATGACTCCATGCCAAAGGCTTTGACAATTTTATTCCCGGCAAACGTTTCATGCAAAAATGCATTCATATCTGCCATGCTCTCCTGACTGCTGGTGGAAAATCGTCTCACGCGCCGTCCCAGCTCAACAACCGGAAAATAAGCCAGCGGCATAACGACAAACGCCATAATTGCCAGTTTCCAATCCCTGTAAAAAATCACACCGGTAAGTCCGACAACAGTAAAAGAATCCCTTAAAGCGCCCGTCACCGCCTTGGACACCATATTTTTAATAATCGACACATCATTGGTGATGCGCGACATCAAAACACCGGTCCGCTCTTTATGAAAAAAAGAAAGCGGGAGATCCATTATTTTTTCGTAAAGAGCATCCCTGAGTTTTCTGATAATATTTTCACCCACATACTGCAGCAAAAATTCCTGACCGTACATTGCCAGGCCTCTAAAAAAATATAAAATAATCACAATAATCGGGATCAGTTTGAGCAAAAAAACATTTTTATTAATAAAAATATCATCAATCACCGGTTTGACGATAAAAGCGGTTGCCGAAGTTGTCCCTGCCACCACGATCATGCAGATCATGGATAAAAATAGTTGAAACCAGCTACCTTTGATATATTCGAGCAGTTGCTTCTGACGGGGGGCAATTTTAAATTTCACAATCTTCATTTCTAATCTAACACCCTTTTAGCAGGGATAAACCGATATCCGCTGTTTTCTCAGATGCGCCGGCTTCTCCCATCATTGCCTTTACAAGATTCAGTTTTTCTTTCATCCGGCTGAGTTCCAATGGATTATTCAGCATATTCCCCACAGTTTCCGCAATTTTCCCTGGTGACGCCTCTCCCTGAATCAGTTCCGGAACAACGCGTTCTTTTGCAATAATATTCACCAGTCCAATATGATCCACGTTCACCAATGCGCGGCCCAGCATATAACTGACAGGCGATATTCTGTAAATAATGACCATGGGGATACCGTACATTGCCGTTTCCAGCGTCACCGTTCCGGATACGGCAATGATCAAAGTACTCTGTGCAAAAATCTCTACTATATCACCAGCAACGATCTCAATTCGGCAGGTATTTTTATACGGATCAACAAATGACGCAATCCACTCTTTGCTAACGGAAGGTGCGACAGAAAGCAAAAACTTTATATTCTTAAATCGATGCTGCAGGATAGTGGCTGAAGCCAGCATATACGGAAGATTCCGCTTAATTTCACTGACCCGGGAACCGGGAAGCAATCCAACAACAGGTGGGGAAACGGCTTCATTATCTGATTTTTTTTCTATCGGAGAATAAGAATCCAGTAACGGATTACCAACAAAGGTTGCCGGAATATGGTGTCGGGTATAATATTCTTTTTCAAACGGCAGAATTACCGCCATATGATCCACAAGTCGCTTGATCTTACGGATACGCCCGGAACGCCATGCCCAGATCTGCGGACTGACATAATATAAAACCGGAATTCCCTGCTTCTTGGCAATGGAAGCAATGTGAAGGTTAAAGTCCGGAAAATCGATTAAAATAATCAACTCCGGGGAAAGTTTCTGCAAATTATTTTTAATAATTGAAATAGCATCCAGCACTTTTGGAAGTTTGACAAATACCTCGGTAATGCCAACCACTGAAAGCTCTTTGGCATCCATCAGGATGTTTACACCTGCTGCTCGTAAGGCATGGCTGCCGATACCATAAAAAGACAGCGAAGGATCTTTTTTTTTCATGGCGCAGACCAGATGGGCGCCGTGAGCATCCCCGGAAGTTTCACCGGCAATAATTATCACACTTTTTTGAGCTGATAATATTTTCATGGATTATTTCCTGAGTATATCCTGCCTGATTTTTGAATCTGCTGTGTAATACTCAGTGCAATTTTTAATGCGTCGCGGCCCATCTGACCTGACACTTCAGGGGCTTTGCGACTTTCAACGGCATGGATAAAAGACCGTATTTCATCCTCAAGCGCATCCCCATCCGTAAAGCATTTTTCTTCCAGATGCATGCCGGGAATGGGACAATTATTCTCCCCAACACATGGCTGGACATGAACAATTGAACGATTGGCGAAATCAACGGATATATACCCGTCCTTTTGAAACAAACGAATTTTGCGCTCATTCTTGTTTGAAATCCGGCTGGCGGTTACATTAGCGACCGCGCCGTTATCAAACTCTAAGTGGGCATTGGCAATATCAATGTTATTGGAAACCACCGAAGCCCCCATGGCATGACAATACTTGATGCCCGACCGGACAAAATTAGATATAATATCAATATCATGAATCATAAGATCCAGCACAACACTCACATCGGTCCCTCGTTCCTTGTAAATACCCAGCCGATTGGATTCAATAAATATCGGATGATCCACGATGTGTTTAACCGCTGTGACCGCCGGGTTAAATCGCTCTAACTGACCGACCTGGAGCACAAGATTCCTTTTATCAGCTATTTCAATCAGTTCATCAGCCTCTTCAACAGTCGTTGTGATCGGCTTTTCAATTAAAACATCAATATCATGTTCTAAAAATTCTTTTCCGATCTTAAAATGCAACGGTGTCGGCACGGCAATGCTGACCGCATCCACCAAGCCGAACAAATCCCTGTAATCAAAGAACGCCTTTACCCCGACATTGCCGGCAATTTTCTCAGCCTGCGCCTTTCTGGTGTCAACAACACCAACCAATTCGATATCTTCCATTTTTGCATATTTTTCAGCATGAAATTTCCCCAGATACCCAACACCAGCCACGGCAACCCGAACTTTTTTCATCAGATGCATTTCCTTAAAATTTATTGCGTCAGCTAAAAACAAACCCGATGACGACTGCCGCATCAAAAATAAATCGTTACAAAACTGCGTCATTTCATAGGTGACTCGACACTATGCCTCTTTTTCCATTGCCAGAATCGTAATGTCCCATTGATTCGCCAGATAGATCATTTCCTCTTTATCAAAAACCAGTGAACGTTCCGCTTCAATCACCAGCACGGATGCACCCGACGCATGCATCGTCCTGATTGTCTGGGCACCCACTGCGGGAACATCAAACCTGAAGTCCTGAATCGGTTTACATACCTTTACCACAACGGCATCCCCGTTACAAAGGCCTCCGCCCCGACGGATGGTACTGTCCGTTCCGTCTATAGCCTCAACAGCGATAACCGTTCCATTGGAAACCACGACACATTGACCGATATCAAGTTGGCCGATTTCCTTGGCCATTTTCCAGCCGACATCAATATCCGCTCGTTCCACCTTCGTGGGTTTCCGATTTGTCCAACAGCCTTCTTCAGCCAAAAGCTCCGGAAGAAGAAATGTTGAAGACCGAATTCGAAATCCTTCATCTTCAAGTACTTTTGCAAAAGCTCTTAGAATCTTGTCATCATGCGTGCTATGGCGCATGTTGGCGATCAGTGAAATGGCCTTCATATCCGGACGGATATCAAGAATTGCCCCGGGCTTTTTAATCGCCCCGATCAGTACCGCTTCCTTAACCCTATTTTTCTTAAAAAATTTGATCAGCCGCTTTATCTGGCCAATATAGATAATCTCAAGGGACTCAACATAGTCCGACAAAACCGGTTCGGTCTCATTATGGTAGCCGACGGCAAAAACACAGATCCCCTTCTCGGCGGCTTTTTTTGCGAAAAGAATCGGAAAAGAACCACTTCCGGCGATTAACCCAATTCGCTTATTCATGATAAAAACGATCTGTCATAATTACTAAGACCTATTTTCTTATCTCTGATTTTTGTGTTTTTTTGGCAAACTTTTTTAAAAACCCAAAAAGTATGAAGTGCCTAAAGTGATCTAAAGTGCCTAAAGTTATGGACTGCGCAAAAAGCGCGATCATTTTCAAAATAAAAATTGAAAATGCCGAAGGCATTAACCATAATCACGCCCTGGCGTGACTAACTTCAAACTTTAGTTCACTTTTAACTTTTCCGGTTTTTCCGGGGGTTAGATAAAACAAGATCATCTGGTAATTCCCCGCTCCGTGGACTTGATAAAATTAACCAGCGTAAGAACTTCCGGAATATTTTCAACTTCCGCCAGCACGCGATCCACAGACTCATTCACGGTCAGGCCAATACGAAAAATAATGCGATACGCCTTCTTCAACTGGGATAATGTATTGCTGGAAAACCCATGTCGTTTTAACCCGACCTTGTTCAATCCATGCAGCGTCGCCCGGTCCCCGGCAGCCATCACATATGGGGGGATATCCTTAGTGAGGGCTGATTTCCCACCGATATAGGCATAATCACCGATTCTGACGAACTGATGGATGGCAACCAGTCCGCCGACAATTACATAATCGCCAATCGTAATATGTCCGGCCAGGGTTGCATTATTCGCCAGGATAACGCCTTTTCCGGTCTTACAGTCATGGGCCACATGGGTATAAGCCATTAAAAAATTATCCTCACCGACCTCCGTTACCCCGCCCCCGAACTCGGTTCCGCGATTTAACGTGGCAAATTCACGGATGACCGTATTACGGCCGATCTTCAGATACGTTTTTTCCCCTTTGAACTTGACCGCCTGAGGGGCCGCCCCGATGGAAGCATATTGAAAAATCTGACAGTTCGGTGCAATCTCAACATAAGGGTCAATCGTTACATGCGGCCCGATAAAAGTACCGGAACCAATGGATACATTCCCGTTAACGATCGAATAAGGGCCAATTTCAACATTGGAATCAATCTCTGCATGGGGGTCAATTATAGCGGTTGGATGTATCATTTTTCTCCTCCGATCAAAGCCATCAATTTTGCTTCTGCAACGCGATTTATACCGACAAACGCTTTTGCACCCATTTTCACAACTCTGGATCGCTGCTTTTCTATTTCCACTTCAAAAATTAGCTGGTCCCCCGGAATCACAGGTGCCCTGAACCGGACCCGATCTACCCCGGAAAAACAGACCCGGGTATGATTTTCCGGCGGCAAACTTTCCGCCAGCAGCAATCCGCCTGCCTGAACCATTCCCTCAAGGATTAAAACACCCGGCATGATGGGCCTGTCGAAAAAATGTCCCTGAAAAAAGGGTTCATTGATTGTTACATTTTTTAATGCCCGAATTTTCACACCCGGTTCAAATCCAAGAACCCGGTCGACAAGAACAAATGGGTATCGATGCGGCAACAGGTTTAGAATTCTTTTAATATCATAGCCTTGTTTCATATGTATAATCCCAATCTTAATAAATGATTGAAAAAATCAAATGTATGGTATTATTTTTTTGAAAAAGCATCCAAACGCTTTTCGATATCATTCATTTTTCTTTTTAATTCAGGCAACCGTGGAATCATCCGACTGACACGAAGCCATAATTTATGGGGCATTTCAGGCGTTCCGGAAACCACCTGACCTTCGGGAACAGATCGGGTAACACCTGCCTGCGGACCGACCGTCACATAATCTCCAACGGTAATATGTCCCCCAATGCCCGCTTGCCCGGCCAGTATAACACTTTTCCCAATGGTCGCACTACCGGCGATCCCTACCTGGGCAACGATCAATGTATTTTCGCCAATCACTACATTATGGGCGATCTGAACATGATTATCCGTCTTTACCCCATTTTTGATCCATGTTTTGCCAAAAGTCGCCCGGTCAATGGTGTTACAGGCACCGATCTCCACATCATCCTCTATCTGAACAATACCCAGCTGCGGAATTTTATAGTGTATTTCCCCATCCGGAACAAATCCGAAGCCGTCACTGCCGATCACCGTGCCGGGGTGAACAATTACCCGATTACCGATGACGCATCGATCCAGAATCGTTACATTCGGAAAAACGACAACATCCTCACCAATGGTTACCCCATTGCCAATCACCACATGAGGATGTATGATCACCCGACTGCCAATGGTCACATTATCTTCAATAACTGCCAGGGGGCCGACACTGACATCGTTTCCAAAAGAGACATTTTGCCCGACAAATGCCCGAGGGCTTATGGCCTCAGCAGGAGGGCGGACAGGAAAACAAAAATTCATAATCTTTGCCAATGCCAGGCGCGGGTTATCCGACAAAATGAGATTGGTGGCCACTTTCTGGTAAAATTTTTTAGGAACAATAACGGCCCCGGCTGTTGTTTCACTGACCCGCTTTAAAATCTTCGGTGAATCCGCAAACGTGATGTCATCTTTGCCGGCTTCATCAAACGGCGCAATCCCCCTGATAACCTTATGAGGATCACCATGAATTTCACCGTCAATCGCTTCAATCAATTCAGCTAAAGATATCTCCATGCATGGTTCCTTAGGATTGCCTATTCCGGATAAACCGGAGAAGTTAAAAGTGAACTAAAGGCTCGCTCACTTTAGTCACTTTACACTTTTTGATTTTTCATTATATTTTTCAATTAATAAATCCGTCATATCAATCGTACTCGGATAATAAATAACCGCACTTTTTTCAATAATCAGTAAATAACCTTCTTTTTTTCCTATCTTTGCAGCCAATTCAAAAATATCAGTTTTTAATTTCTCTACCTCTGTTGCCTCAAGTTCCCTGAATGTCATTTGATATTTTTTCTGCATGGATTGAAAATCATACTTTTTAATTTCAATTTCCCGCTGTTTTTCTTCTCGCTTTTCCTTGCTCATGACCATGGCCTCGCGACTCATTTGCTCGGTAAGGCCCTCAATCTCTTTTCCCAGTTCAATAAGAGTTGTCTCCATCTCCCGACCTTTTTTCTGTATTTGCCCCTGAACCGCCTTCCCGGCTTCAGATTCGGTCAGGACACTTTGAAAATCAATAATCCCAATTTTTGCTACATCCGCCGCATATACTGGCAATACATAAAAAACAACCCATGCAACCGCTATAATTAAACCAAACTTTCCGCGTCTCATTTATACCCCCTTAATTCCGCAAAATAATATTGATGGCTTCGTAAAAAGTCCAACTTCTGCGTTACGCTGCATCCTTCGTTTCTTCATAGTACGAAAAGTACGAATCATCACTCAGGATTTGCGCGCCTTGCCAATTTTAAGATTTGGTGGAACTTTTTTCTTTGCCATCTGAATCTGACTTTTTACCAATTTATCAATATTCAACATTACCTTTAAATAATTGACAAAATAATAAAAAGCCTATTTAAAAGAATAAGTTAAAGATAAATTTCTATTAAAAACAATCGATGCTCCCTTCAGTCTTCAACCTTCTACCGAATTACCTGTTATTTTATTAAAAACTTCCGCCCATGGAAAACTCCCAGCGGCCCGTGCCTTCATCCGGCTGTGGATCAATAATATACCCGCGCTCCAAACGTAACGGGCCCATGGGGGAAAACCACCGAATACCAAACCCGTAGCTATCGCGCAATCCACTGACAGATTCACCTTCATCCGCCCAGGCATTTCCCGCATCATAGAAAAACAGACCGACAAGCCCACTTTCCTTGATTATGGGGAACAGAAACTCTGCATTAAACTGAACAAACTCCGTACCCCCGATGTCAAACTCAATATTATTATTTTTTATTGTTGGACCAACTTCCCGCCAGTCAAAGCCCCGGACCGAATTAATACCGCCCAGATAAAACCGTTCATAATCCGGCAAATACTTGTTTGAGTTCTCCCATATATACCCCCCTTCTCCATGAAGAAACCCCACGGTTCCCCAGAACAAAGGGAAATACCATCCGGTTTCCGCCGTTGCCTTGGTATATCCGACATTTCCCCCCAGTCCGGCATATTTCAGCGTAAGGCTGTGCCGGGACCCTTCCGAGGGATTAAACTGACGATTCCGGGAGTCATAAACCATACTGAAGGCAATGCTGCTTTCCACGTTTTTTTGTTCGGGTATATAGCCCAATTCTTCATATACTGCTAAGACATTGGTGACCTCACTGACATCGTAGGCATATTTGACATACCCGCGTGTAAAATCAAAAAGCGGATATCCGACCCGAAGCGCGCCGCCAAAGCTGTCCCGATCATAATCATCGTAGTCCCGCTCCATTTTATAAGCATCAATGCCTGCCGACAAAGGGATGTCAAACATCCATGGCTCCGTAAAACCAAGTGAATACTGCCGGGAGGTTCCCCCGGTTTGAACGGCCAGTTCCAGTATCTGTCCCCGCCCAAGAAAATTCCGTTCAGTCACGGACGCCATCACATAAAGTTTATCCACCGCACTGTACCCGCCGCCAAAAGTAAAAGTGCCGGTGGATTTTTCAACCACTTCGATATCCAAAACCATCTGGTCTTCCGCAGAGCCGCGCATCGGTTTGACCTTGACATCTTCAAAATAATCCAGCCGGTGCAGGTCCGCCACACTTCTTTTTAATCGTTGACTGCTGTACAACTCCTGTTCATAAATCCTTAACTCACGGCGAATCACCTTGTCCCTGGTTTTGGTATTTCCACTGATGTTAATTCTTTCAAAATAAACCGGGTCATTTTTTGTTAAATGAAACGTAATATTGACGGTTAAATTTTCCGGATCCGTCCCGACTTCAGGATAAATATCGGCATGCGCATATCCTCTGTCGGCATACATATCGGTTAATGCCAGAACATCCTGCCGGATAATATCCCGATTAAAATAATCTTCTGCTCCCACCATGACATGGGTAATCAGTTCTTCTTTGGGTATGATAAACTCACCTTCCAAATCGACCAGGCCCATTTTAAATCGGGGGCCTTCCTTAATTTTTATAAAAATATAAATCCACTCATCTTTATATTCAATTTCCGGTTCGCCGATCCTGGCTTCCGCATACCCATTATTTTGATAAAAAGCAGACAGCCGGTAAATATCCTGCTGTAATTCTTCACGGTTTAATTCACCCGAGGATGTCAACCAGGAAAAAAAACCCTTTTCATCTGTTTCCATCCTGTCTTTCAATTCTTCTGAATCATAGTCGCTGTTTCCGTCAAAAGTAATTGTCTTGATACGGACTTTTTCACCTTCTTCGATCTCAAATTCTAGATTCGCCTGACTATCTTCCAATGGATCGAGTTTATATGACACCGTGACGTTATGATAATTCTTATCCTTGTACAAGGATTCTATCATTTTGATATTCCGGCGTATTTTGAAAATATTCAGGATTGATCCACTGGTGATATCAACATTTTCCGTGAGCTCCTCGTCATCGATCGTCACATTTCCCAAAAAATTTATTTCCCGGATGGTGGGTTTCTCTTTAACAATAAAAATGATGGTATTCCCATCATCCGTCTTTTCAACTTCGACCCGGACATCATCAAACCATCCCATATTATAAATGGCCTGAAGGTCTTCGGAAAGTAAGGCTTCATTATACACATCACCGGCTTTTGCCCGGGTACCCCTTAAAATTGCATCATCTTCGATCCGTTGATTATCCTCCACCAACACCTGATTGATCAAAACAGTATCTTCAGCGCCTGAAACAAGGGGTTTCAACAAAATTAAACCCAAAATTATTAACCCAATGCATTTTTGCATGTAATTATTACATTTACATTTATTCAATCTCGACCAGCTTCCCTTCTACCAGAGTCATCTGTTTATTCATGTACTCTGCAAGTTGCATATTATGTGTTACCGTGATTATCGTCATATTGTATTCATCATTGAGCTCAAACAATAAATCATGCACCTGGTGACTATTTTTCTTGTCCAGATTCCCCGTCGGTTCATCGGCCAGCAGTATCGCCGGATTCAGAACAAGCGCCCGGGCAAGTGCCACTCGCTGCTGTTCTCCGCCGGACAAATCGCTGACACGATGTTTCATTCTTTCCTTTAGCCCGACCCGAACAAGAATCGTTTCAGCTCTTTCCCGAATCTCTTTGGATGTTAATCCCTTGATCAATCCAGGCATTAAAACATTTTCAAGTGCGGAAAATTCCGCCAGAAGATAATGAAACTGAAAGACAAACCCCAAGGTTTTATTTCTAAAATCCGCCAGTTTTTTTTTCTCAAATTTAAACACATCGGCATTTTTATATAAAAAGGTGCCGCTGTCCGGTTGATCCAGGGTTCCGAGAATATGCAAAAGTGTCGATTTGCCGATACCGGATTCACCGACAATGGCTATTCTCTCTCCGGAATAAATATCAATCGATAAATCGCTCAGCACCTCTATTTTTGCGCCATTATTCTGGTAATGCTTGTTAATACCGCTTAAAGATATCAAGGGGTCTGAATCTTTTTCTTTATTTTCCGGAAAATATGTCATTTCATTATCATATTTTCCCATGCCGTTAACCATATCGAAGCGCCTCGACCGGATTGAGTTTAGACGCTTTGTAGGCGGGATAAAGCGTCGAGATAAAACAGATGGCCAGTGCGGCGGAAACAATAATAAAAACATCTAAAAATTCAAGCTGGACCGGAAGACTGGTAAAATAATAAACATCGCCCGGCAGTTCGATAAATTTATAATATTTTAAAAGGACACACCCCAAAATGCCAAGGACGACCCCGGTCACCGTCCCGATGAATCCGATCACCGTGCCTTTGAAAACAAAAATTTTCCAAATGCTCCGGTCAGTCGCTCCCATCGCTTTTAAAATAGCAATATCCTTAGTTTTTCCCATCACCATCATAATCAGGGTACTGGCAATATTAAATGCAGCAACCATAATAATCAGTGTCAAAATCACAAACATGGCCTTTTTTTCAAGTTTAAGGGCTGAAAAAAAATTCCGGTTCATCTGCATCCAGTCCATGGTCCAGTAAGGAAATCCCAAATCAGCCAGAATCGTTTGCGAAATTCTATCAGCACGATAAATATCATCCACCCGGACCCCGATACCGGAAACCGAATCCCCGATTTTCATCAGTTGCTGGGCGGTCTTTAAATGAATAAACGCCAAAGAGGCATCATATTCATAAAAACCGGACTCAAAAATACCTGTCACTTCAAACCGTTTCATTGTCGGCATATGGCCGATAGGAGACATCATCCCTTTAGGGGAAATCAAATAAATCATTTCACCTTCAACGGCCCCGATCGTCATCGCCAGTTCCTTGCCTAAAATAATGCCCGGCGGCAAAACGCCGGATTCTGCGGTTACCTGAGGTCTTATTTTTTCTATTAACGATTCTTTATCATATCCTTTTATCGGACTTCCGGCAGCTTTAGGGGCAATGCCTCTTAATACCGCTCCGGAAATACCGGAAGCAGATCGTAACATCACCTGAGAATACACAAAAGGCGCTGCGGAAACAACCCCGGCTTCAGATTTAACCTGGCGGATAACCCCCTCATAATCAGCGATTGTTCCGCCATGCCGACGAATAATGATATGCGATTCAACACCTAAAATTTGAGATGTAAAATATGATTCCGCTCCGGACATCACGGCAATAACCATAATCAATGCCATCACACCGACAGTCACACCGGCCATGGAAAGAAACGTGATAAAGGAAATAAAGGCTTGTTTATGTCTTGACCTGAGATAGCGGCCACCTACAAAATATTCAAACGACATCGGTCAATCCGTTTATATTTTATCCGTGGGCTTCATGTGGGGGAATAAAATTACATCACGGATGGAGGCTGAATCCGTCAGCAGCATCGCCAATCGGTCTATTCCAATACCTTCTCCGGCAGTGGGCGGCATGCCGTATTCCAAGGCCCTGATATAATCTTCATCAATGATATGCGGCGTTTCATCCCCGGCTTCTTTATTCTCAAGCTGATGTAAGAACCTATTTTTTTGGTCTTCCGGATCATTTAACTCAGAAAATCCATTGGCAATCTCTCTTCCGGCAATAAACAATTCAAATCGATCCGTCAAATCCGGATTTTCCTTGTTTCTTCGCGAAAGCGGCGACACCTCAACAGGATAACCAGTGATAAATGTCGGCTGAATCAACTTGGGTTCCACAAGAACATCAAATATTTTTGTCATTATCTTGCCGATTCCGATTGTTTCACCGGCCCGCGTTCCAAAAGAAATTCCTTTTGACAGTGCGAAATTCATCAGTTCTTCTTTTTTACTGAATAAAGCCGGGTCCACACCAGCAATTTTCTCTACAGAATCCTGAAGCGTTATCCGTTTCCAAGAACCGCTGAAGTGAATCTGCTCACCCTGATATTCGAAATCCATTGAACCGGCAATGCTTACAGCAAGCGACTGAAACATCTTTTCCGTTAAATTCATAAGATCTTCATATGTGGCATATGCCTGATAAAATTCAAGCATGGTAAATTCAGGATTGTGCTGTGTGGAAATTCCTTCATTCCTGAAACTTCTGTTGATTTCAAAAACTCTTTCAAACCCTCCGGTTACCAGTCTTTTTAAATAGAGTTCCGGCGCAATTCGCAAAAAAAGATCCATGCTAAGCGAATTATGATATGTTTTAAAAGGTTTGGCATCTGCTCCCCCGGGAAGCGGCTGCATCATAGGGGTTTCCACCTCTAAAAAATCCCGATCCAGCAGAAACATCCGGATCGCTTGAACCAGCCGGCTCCGCTTGATGAACAATTCCCGGACATCTGCATTCATAATCAGATCCAGATATCGTTGACGGTAGCGCTTTTCCGGATCTTTAAGCCCATGAAATTTTTCCGGCAGCGGCCGTGTTGCCTTAGAAATCAATTGTAAAGAATTTACCAGAAGCGTCCATTCTCCTGTTTTTGTCTGAAACATTCCGCCGGTCATCCCAATAAAATCGCCAATATCGAGTTTTTTAAACAAAGCATATGCATCATCGCCCACTTTATCCGTTCGAATATAAGCCTGAAGCTGGCCGCTCCAATCTTTGAACCGGATGAAGGCTGATTTCCCGAACCGGTTAACAGCCATCATGCGGCCGGCCACTGAATAGGAAGCATCGTCCGAAATATCGCCCGATTCTTTTTCCACTAATTTTTGAATCTCTTTTATTATATGCGTAACCGTATAGTCATTCGGGAAAAGCGCAATCCCCGATTCTTTTAACAGTTGAATTTTTTCTTTTCTCTTTTCAATGACATCGTTTTTTTTACTCATATGCTTATCCGGTACTTTCCCAAGTAATTGTTTTATAAGGTATGAAAAAATAATGTACCAAAACAGAATCGCTCTATTTTGGTACATTACATTTAATCCAGTTAACTAATATCCATCCGGTTGGCTACTCCATTTATAATCGACTGTCAAGATTAACTTAACTTTCCCAGTGCTTGGAAGCTTGCCAGCCACAGCAATCCCTAAAACGAATTTTAGCCAGGCCGGGACAAAGAAAACAGGCCGGAATTAATCACTCGACGGAATTTAACGGTAAAGGTAGTCCCTTTTTCAGGTTCGCTCTGGACATCAATCAATCCATTATAGGAGGTAATAATCCGTTGAACAATAGACAACCCGAGACCGGTCCCCTTGGGTTTAGCGGTAAAAAACGGATCAAAGATTGATTTCATTGTCTCTTCGGACATTCCGCACCCATCATCCGATATGGTGATGCAGGCATGGCTCTTATCCACCGGAGATATCTTAATATCAATCTGACCTTCGCTTTCAATTGCCTCTGCCGCGTTTAACAGCAAATTCCAAATAACCTGCCGAAAATGCTCCGGATCAATTTCAATAAATATTCCTTCAAAAAACTGTTTGGTTACATGAATTCTTTTATTACGACGGTTGTCTGCGGTA
This sequence comes from Desulfobacteraceae bacterium, assembly GCA_021162325.1. Lineage (GTDB taxonomy): Bacteria > Desulfobacterota > Desulfobacteria > Desulfobacterales > Desulfosalsimonadaceae > SURF-3. Next base: position 24,045 of record JAGGYV010000026.1, read on the forward strand.
AAAACATTTATAATTTCTTTCATCGCAACATCGAGTTCCACAATTTTTATCTGTCCGGGCTGCGGCTTTGCAAACATCAAAAAATCATTGACCAATGCAGTCAGGCGATCTGCTTCTCGTAAAATGATATCCATCAGCCGATCCCGATCCGGATCATAGGGGATATCTTCTCTTAAAAACTGAATGGATCCGGATAAAGAGGCCAGGGGGTTCTTTATTTCATGGGCAAGACCGGATGCCATTTCTCCAATTGCCGCCAATCTTTCAACACGCTTTACCTGATCCGCCATTGCCCAGAGGTCTTTTTTTGCCCGCCGTTCCTGTTCAGCGAGAAAACCGCTTAAAAACGAAACACCAAAGCATGCGACAAGAGTCATAAAAACCTTATAAAGCACATAATCCCAGTTGTAATTCCTGATTAAAAAATCAATTTTAACACCCACCGGATAAATGACCCCCTGGAATTCTAAAGCAATAAGTACGCCGTATTGGACACTACAGCAAAACGCGATAAACATCCCGCCGCTCCGGGAAAGAATCATGCCCGCATAAATAATCACAATAAGGTATAAAAAAGAAAAAATACTTGAAAAACTTCCGGTGACAAAAATAATGCCCGTCAGAAACAGGCTATCGATGAATATCTGGATATAGCCGAAACGGACAAACTGAAAAAGGTGAGGCAGTATAAAGGCATACAGCAAGGAAAGGGCCAACAGCGCAATTGCAATATATTCAATAAATACAATCGGTTGGCTAAAAAGGGCCCGGCTCTCATGAAACCCCATGAGCATTGCTGAGCCCAGCAACACTGCTGCAAAAAGAGCCCTGAAGAATATCAGCCACTTTAATTTTCGATATTGATCCAGCAGGGGCTTATTTTGACGATCAATTTTCAACTGAGATTTACCTATAACGCGCCTGCCATCTGGAATATGGGAAGATACATGGAAACAACCAGGCCACCAATAACAATTCCGAGAAAAACAAGCATAAACGGCTCAATCATAGCCGTCATATTTTCCACTGCCTGATCGACTTCTTCGTCATAAAAATCCGCAATCTTTTCCATCATCGCATCAATCGCTCCGGTGGACTCGCCTACAGCAATCATCGAGCAGACCATGGGGGGAAAAACGCCGGATTCAGACAACGGATCCGCAATTGTCTGGCCTTCGGCAATTCCGGTACGAACATTATAAATAGCTTTTTCAATGGTTTTATTACCTGCTGTTTTAGCAACAATATCCAAGGCTTCTAAAATCGCCACGCCACTGGACAGCATAGTGCCCATGGTACGCGTGAACTTGGATACGGCCACTTTACGGATCAGAATACCGACCACCGGCATTTTCAGGAACATATCATCTATCAACGCACGCCCTTTTTCGGTTTTATAAAACCGTTTAATTGCAAATGAAAGCAACATAAAACCGCCGATTAGATATAATATTTTTGTCTGGACAAACCGGCTCATGGCCACAACGATCTGTGTGGGTGCAGGTAATGCAGATCCAAAACTTGCAAACATTTCCTCAAAAACAGGAATAACAAACACCAGAATAACCGCAACAACACCGACGGCAATACAAAGCGTAACGATCGGATATGTCATTGCCCCCTTGACCTGGGCTTTCAACTTGGCAGATTTTTCCATGTACGCGGACAGCCTTCTCAAAATCACATCCAGAATACCGCCTGCCTCACCGGCAGCCACCATGTTGACAAACAAATTATCAAATTGATCCGGATACTTTTTCAACGCTTCTGCCAGCGTCTGGCCGCTTTCAACCGAATCCTTGATATTTTTGAGCATCTTTTTAAACGTGACATTATCCTGCTGTGCCTGAAGAATATCAAGGCACTGGATAATCGGCAGACCGGCATCGATCATGGTTGAAAACTGACGGCAAAAAATAATAACATCATGCATGACAATTTTTGGCTGCATAAATGCGACATTTTCAAAAATATCTTTTGGCTTTTTTTTTATTTTATCAGGTGATATGCCCTGCCTGGAAAGATTATTGCGAACCGCCTGATCGTTTGCCGCCGCCATTTCCCCTTTGCGAAGCTGATTGTTTTTCCCCCGACCTTCCCATACATAAACCGGCATATTTCCTCCTTTGCTGACATTTCAGCATGATCAGCATACACTTACCCGGATAAACCGAAAAAATTAAAAGCGTGCTAAAAAAATACAAAAATCAAAGATAAGAGACTAATAGCAAATCATTAATAAACAAAAGTACTGATTATCATATTGCCTGAAGAATGAACGCTTCAATAAAATAATTGATATCAAGATATCAACTATTTAATTATCGAATATGATTATTAACATAACAGGGTAAATAAGACAAATTCTTTTAAAACAATTTATCCCGTATAACATTTGGTGAAACTTGTTTGCTCAAATTATTTTTTTTTGTTAACAATCTGTAAAACAATAATTTTCCACAACCACCTCAATTGAAATTATAAT
>JAGGYV010000029.1 GCA_021162325.1 Desulfobacteraceae bacterium
AAAAAATAAAAAAGCGGCCCGGAGACGAAGCGTTTCCGGGCCGCTTTTTTTTTAAGTGGAAAGTATCCGTGTTCAGGAAAAAATGTCGGCCGGTAAGCTGCGCAAAATCCGGCAATAGCGTATCCGGTTTATGTTTAACCATCTTTTATTAATACAAATATGCTAAATTATAAGTAGTCAAATATCTTTGAGAGGCTTTGCTTTACGTGGTTTTGATCAGTCTTTGATAAATGGCCGATTCTTTTGAGGATGAATCTATTGTCGAGTGTGAATAATTTCATTCTCACAATGGAGGGAGCGGTTAATCCGGATTGTTTTTTGTTTTTAATTTCTACGTCCAGGGGCCATGGGTCGTTTTTTTGACTCGTTATCATCGCCAGGACGGAGTGTTCGATTTTAACGCCGAAATCAGATTTTTGCGACAGGACAAGAGCAGGTCTTCGCTTGCCCATGGACGAATCAGTAAACGGAAATGGTACAACGATTACATCAAATGGTTCATAAGTCATCATACGCTGCTTCGTCATTTTGTGATTCCCACTCACTCAAGGTTGGGACAAGTGCGGAACTAAATTCAATATCGATAGGTCTTGCTTTTCTCAGTTTGATAATATCGTCGTCAATTTCAAAAGCAATTATATCACCGGCACTGAGTCCCAGTTTTTTTCTTACAATTTTAGGTACAGTTGCCTGATATTTCTTTGTAAGCTTGCTCATAGCGCTTTGCATGACACTCTCCTGATTTAATTGTTTCGTATTACGGTAATACTGTCATGAATTGTAATATTTATCAATCAGTAATACAGCCGACTGATGTCAATGCGGGTGTGTCTGAGCTTTCGACTATTATAGAAAATCAGTATGCTTTTTTAGTCGATTCTGGTTGAGGCGAACCCGGTGCCGGTTTCATAAGTGAAAACCTCTGCGCCGCAGAATTTTCCGCCTTCGGTCAGCCAACCCCCGGTGTTGAAAAGCCTTAATCGTTTCGGCAGCACCGACGAAATCATATTCAGTTTGAGCGCATCAGGGGCATCCCAGGCCACGGGCTGGTGCGTGTGCCCGAAAATAATCCGTTCAGGCGCCTGTAGATTAAAGCATGCACCGCCGAACTGTTGTGGTTCTTCATTAATGGCGGCGATTTCCAGCAGACTGGCGTTATAAAAATCCGCAAACCGTTTTTTTACTTCCGGTTTGTGGATGAACTCTTCCATGTAGCGGGTGTTCTTCAGTTTCCGGACAGCTTCCAGAATCTGGGCCTGCCCTTCCTTCAGCAGGCGATCACAGATGTATTCCTTTATCCATCCGTATTCGAGCATCCTGTCGAGTTCCTTGTTCAGACGGCCCAAATATTTTTCGAGCCGCGCGACATTGCCTGCCTTCGCCTCAAGTTCGACCTGGCGGAGTACGGGGGTCAGGCATCCTGCCTGACCCAGGCCGGTGCAGGCCAGCTGATTGAGGGGGAAATTGAGTTCCACCAGTTCTTCCATGTCCATCTCGCCAATCTTCAAATCATCATAGAGGGTCTTTGCGCCCAGTTCGCCCACCAGGGACCAGTAGGGCTCAAGATACTGCCCGTGGGTGACCATAACGGTATCCGTATCAGTGGCAATATAGAGGTTCGGATAGGCAAAATTAAAAGGAATGGGGTTGCCATCACCGGCAATATGATCCAGAAACATATTGCCGTATTTTGATTCACCTGTCGTCCTGGCCTTGACCTTGTTCAACCAGAAGCCGGCAGTGGGGCTGTTTTTGCGGTCATCGATGATCCCGGCCACCGAATGGGCAAACGGTTTCGGCATTTTTTTGTTCTTTATTCGGTTGATGACACTGCGCTGATGCTGGATGATATGCCACAAATCCGCATCGTGGTTCCCGGCTATATAGATAATCTCATCAGCGATTCCTTTGTCCCGGACCCATCGGAAAAACGCCCGGCCATATGCATATGCCTCCTCATAAGGGGCGATGGAGAAATCGAAAATATCCCCGGCCATCACCAGATACTTGTTTCCTGTCCCGGCTGCCTCGACAAAGGCATCAAATTTATCCCCTTTGACGATTCTGATCTTTTTTTGCCCGGATTTTTTCACCAGTGTGCAGGTGTCATCCCCGAAATGGGTGTCTGAAATAATAGCGAATTTCATAAGGCTCTCCTCGTATAAAAAGAATGGGATATGAATCGTATTGAATATTGAATAATAGAAAATCGGAAGTTGATCATTTGAACACGATACGGATTCAATTAATGGGTGAAAGAAGACCACCTGGTAAATATATCCCTTCGTCAACAATTCCGCACACTCCAATTTTCAATTTTCACTGGGAGCGCAGCGACCCTCAATCCCTTCGTAGATCAGGTCTTTTCCGGTAGCGGTTTTTGAATTTATTTTTAAAACAAATGGTTTGAACATACTTTTCGCGAACCGCAACAAAGTTTTGCGTTATTTTTATTTTTACCTCCTTTTTTAAATTCTATTCGCATTTAAGCAAAAGAAATAACGATAAAAAATAATTTCTGCGGACCTATTGTGCAATGATTTTGTTTTTAATATTATATCACATTGTTGTTGAAATGAGAAATTTTTTGAACAGGTTCGCACGGTAATTTTATTCTTATTTGTAAAGTGGGAAAAAAATTTACAGATTTGCAAACCTGGCTTTATGATTAGCCGCAGACACACACAGATAAACGCAGACACAAATACAATATCTATTTTATGGTTTTAATGGCACTCTTAAAATATCCAAAACAAAAATACCCCGGGCAGGCTTGCGATTTAAAGCACATAATATTCTTTGTCCGGATCAATAAAAATTCCATTGCCGATATTTTCAAGTGTGCCGGCACATTTTTCGCAAAGGGGGAAAAATTTCACCCCGTCCTCGGCCGGCTCAATTGCATCGTCAATGCGGGCTTTCATTTCCAAAAAACGTTTGTCATCCACGGTCACTTCAAAAATTGATTT
>JAGGYV010000370.1 GCA_021162325.1 Desulfobacteraceae bacterium
TAACGGCCGCTTTTAGAGCCTATAAAAAGGGAGCCTATTTTGCCAATCCCTGCTTTACGCAGATTCACCCAACATGTATTCCGGTTCATGGTACCTTTCAGTCCAAGTTGACTTTGATGAGTGAAAGTCTTCGTAATGACGGCAGGGTTTGGGTTCCTAAAAAACCGGGTGATAAACGGTCACCGATGGAGATTTCTGAATCTGAACGAGATTATTATCTTGAAAATAAATATCCCAGTTTTGGAAACTTAGTGCCGCGAGATGTTGCATCTCGAAACGCAAAGGAGCAGTGCGATTTAGGAAAAGGTGTGGGTGAAACCGGTTTGGCTGTTTATCTTGATTTTGCGGATGCCATAAACAGGGACGGAGAAGATGTTATTGCCGGTAAATATGGTAACCTTTTTGAAATGTATGAAAAAATAACCGGCGCAAATCCTTATAAAACCCCTATGATGATCTATCCGGCGGTTCATTATACCATGGGCGGATTGTGGGTGGATTATAACCTGATGAGTACTATTCCGGGTCTTTTTGTTCTTGGTGAAGCCAACTTTTCAGATCACGGTGCCAACCGGCTAGGTGCCAGTGCACTTATGCAAGGGTTGGCAGACGGTTATTTTGTAATTCCTTACACAATCGGGGGGTATCTGGCGGAAACAGCATTTCCAGAAGTTCATGCAGCAAATAATCCTGAATTTAAAAAGTGTGCGGATGATATTCAAAACAAAATTGACAAATTGCTTTCAATAAAAGGAGAAAAGACGGTTGCAGAGTTTCATCGTGAGCTTGGACTGATTCTCTGGGAACACTGTGGTATGTCAAGAAACGAAGAGGATCTATTAAAAGCCCGCACCATGATTCAAAAATTAAGATCTGAGTTCTGGGAAAATGTTAATGTGCCGGGAATTGGCATGGATTTGAATCAAAGCCTTGAAAATGCCGGGCGTGTTGCTGATTTTCTGGAATTTGGTGAATTGATGATCAATGATGCGCTGGCGCGAAAAGAATCCTGCGGCTGTCATTTTAATACGGCTTTTCAAACTGACGAGAATGAAGCCAGAAGAGATGATGAAAATTACTGCCATGTCGCTGCCTGGGAATATACCGGTGATGATCAGAGTCCTGATTTTCATAAAGAGTCATTGTCATTTGAGAATGTTGAATTGTCCCAGAGGAGTTATAAATGATTTCAAAGACATTAAATTTAACATTAAAGGTATGGCGTCAGAAATGCGGTGAAAAAAAAGGCCGGTTAGAAACATATCAGGCAAAAAACATCTCTGTTGACATGTCTTTTCTTGAAATGCTGGATGTGGTGAATGAAGACCTGACTAAAAGTAGGAAAGAACCTATCGCATTTGATCATGACTGTAGAGAAGGTATTTGCGGAATGTGCGGTGCTGTTGTAAACGGACGGGCCCATGGGCATGAAAAAGAAACTACCTTATGTCAGCTGCATATGCGGCATTTTTCTGATGGTGATACAATTGTGATTGAGCCCTGGCGGTCACGGGCTTTTCCGCTAATTAAAGATCTGATTGTTGACCGGAGTGCTTTTGATAAAATTATTGCTTCCGGGGGGTATATTTCCGTGAAAACCGGTGGTGCACCGGATGCCAATGCCTTGCCCATTGCCAGGGAGGTGGCTGAAACAGCCTTTAAAGCAGCTGCCTGTATCGGTTGCGGGGCGTGCGTGGCTGCTTGTCCCAATGCATCTGCCATGCTGTTTGTCAGTGCCAAAATCTCTCAATTGGCGCTTCTCCCGCAGGGAAGACCGGAAGCCGCAAAACGTGCACAGGCAATGGTGCACCAGATGGATGAATGCGGTTTTGGGAATTGTTCGAATGAAACCGAGTGCGAGATGGAGTGTCCCAAGGGGATATCTATAGTTGAGATTGCACGGCTGAACCGCGAATTTTTAAAAGCAGAATTTTCTTGATTCTTTTGAATTAAAATTGTTTTATATTAAAAAAAATATACAATACTTTATATCGAAATCATTCTTCTAATTTCCGACAAACGGGGAGAATTGCATGAAAAAAATTAATGTTGCGGGAATGTCATCGCTGATCGGTGGGGTTTGTCTCTTTGCTTATCATGAACTTGGTGGTTTTATGGGCAAATCCGGTAATTTAAATGCTTATAACAAAGCCCCAAAGGTTGCGGGTCATAAAACGTTTTATGAATTGTTTCATGAAGACAATTTTGACTGGATTGACTCCCTGCCATGGGGCTTTCTTCGAGAAGGCACCGATTATGTGGTGAACATGCCATTGTGGCTGTTGATGGTTATTGCCGGGTCTTTTTTACTTGTTATCGGCGGGATATTTATTAAAAAATGATGGCTTCTCAAAAAGCCCGAATTTTTTGTTGCACTGCATTCTTCGTCACTGCGGAGTAACCAAACTACGCCTCATTCCTCAAAATTTATGCGCCGCAAATCTGGAATTTTTTTCTTTGCCATCCGGAAAAAATAAGTACTAAATTTTTTATCTTTTCTGCCGGGGAAACAAATTCGTTTCCCCGGCATTTTTATCTGTAGGATATGCTATGGCAGTGTCTAAATGAGAATTTATTTCTTCGAATTAAGGGCTGATTGGAGCTTTTCCGCAAGATCACCAAATGCCCCAGATGTTGACGGTTGACTTTTGGGAGTAAATTTTTTCCAGTCATCCCCACTGCCTTCAATGCCGAGTGTTATTTTTCGGGTATCAGCATGTATTTCTTCAACTTTAACGGCAATGATCTCATCAATTTTTAACTTTTCGATTTCTGATACATTCGGAGCGCTGTTTATCTTAGATTTTGGTAACAGACCCACAATCCCGGGCTCAAGATTAATAAAATAACCGAATTGTTCTTTTTTTTCTATTCTACCGGAATAAATTTTTCCTATGGCGTACTTCTGATCGATATTAACCCAGGGATCTCCTTCGGCATCTTTCATGCTCA
>JAGGYV010000229.1 GCA_021162325.1 Desulfobacteraceae bacterium
AAAAAGTACACGGCCTGAATCCCGACAACAGAAAATATATTCTGCTTTGGGGTTATACTCGCTGCCTGGCAGAACGATCAAAACGACTATCCAGAAAACAAACAAAAGTAGTGCCATAATGAAGGTTTTAAAAAAATAAGAGGCTGTATTTATAACGTTTATTTTTTTTACTCAAAAAGATGGGTTGAGAAGTTACGAAAATACCGCCTCGCAATAATGAACTATACGAGGCGGTATTTGATACAGTAGAGATGCGGTGAAGTTGAAAATATTTTTTGCTCAGAGACGTTTCTTAAACGCCTTCACCGCTCCATAAGCTGTGGCAATGGCCAGACCCGCCCCGCATTTCTGGCGCATCCAATCCTGGTGGGCCAGGATGGACCCTGCGGCAAAGAGATTGTCATACACCGGTTTGCCCTTCAGGTCGGTCGGCCGGAAAGAATGATCAATTTCAAGACCAGCCTGACTGATCTGATGGCCTTTGGTGTCAAAAAAATTACTCTGGTGCCAATAAGCCCTGTCTCCGGGTTGAAAAACCGGCAGATCAAAAAGGGGCTCCTGGATTTGTTTCCGGCCGGCATACAATCCCATTCCCAGAAAGCGGCCGCCTGCCAGGATTACGCCGTCTGTTTCAATAATCTGCTCTGTTTCATCGCTGCCATGATCGCCGACGCTTAAAACAAACTTTCCGTTTTTTTGTCTTTTTGCAAACAGAATCCTTTTTTGCGGGATCAATCGTACCCCTCTGCCAGCCAGAAATACTTCCAATGCCTCTTTTAATCGGATGCCGGGAACTGACGGAGGGATGGTGGGGATTTCAAAAATATTCACCCCCAGCAGTTCTTCCAAATGGTTTCTCACCTGCCGGGGTTTGTATATGCCGAGAATCGCCGGAAGCCCCAATGATTTTGCATCGCCAAGGTAAGGGCGGATGGCATCGGCAAGCTTAATCCGGTTTGCTTCCACTTCCAGCGCTCGGGCCATTTGTTCGGGATACAGGTCGGCCGAAGCGCCGACAGCCGGAAAGGATAAACGCAACGGCCGAATTTTCGGCCATCGGGGCGTCAGCATATCAGCGATTTGTTTGGCACTGAATGCCTTTAATCCCACGAAATCAACAATCAGGCAGGAATGCCTTTCTTTAAGGGCGACGGCACCGGCCCACATGGATAGGGGGACCGCATAGGTCCGTTTGACCGTGCCCACCGGCGTAATGACTTCCGTGTTTTGATTTTTGTTAAACATATACGGACGATCTGCCGCTTCCATGAACTCTAGGAACTGGTTCATTGCGGTTTCAATTTCCGATTTACGCAAGCGGGCATACGGGTGATTGGGCATGTCGGCCACCAGCTGGTCTATGGCCTGCCATGGATTGTTCCAGGATAGTTGTGTGTCAATGGGATGGATTCCCATCAGGTCAAAAAATCCGCTGGAATAAATCATTCCGCTGTTTACACCGATCTGAATGGTGTCAATCCGATTATAGGAGGCAAAGCAGGCCGCAGCCATACCAGCCATGCCGGTACCGATAATGGTGAGTTTGGTGTGGTTTGTTTTTATATCTGTCATTAAATTTCTTTCTATGATGAAGTTGATGAATTCGATTGCTGCTCAAGGCCAAAAAATCCGCAATGCATGGCTTCCTGGAGTTCCGTCTGAACAACGGGAGTGCCCCAAAGAAGGCAGCGCTGACCTTTCCAGCGTTCATTGATAAAAGAATAAATTTCAGAAGCTCCCTGATCTGCTGACAATAGATCCCGGTCATACAGAAAAGCGGCAATCCTTATGCTGCAGAAGTTCCCCTGGCAGGAGCCCTTGCCGATCCGGCTGCGTTTGCCGATCCCTTTTAAATCCACCTGCTGATCAAATATATCAAAATAGTCAACGATTTCTTCAATCGCGCTTTGCGGAACCATTTCACATTCACAAAGCAGCAAATCATCCTTATCATGACCCTTGAACCAGTTTTTCGGGGAAAATCCCGGAACCGCCCAGCGGGTTTCATGGGCGGATATCAACGGAACTCTGCGCGTCTGACACGGCGCGGAAACGCCGATTCTGCTGCAGACCAAGTCCGTGGTTTTTTCCGCCATCAGCCGATAAGTGGTCAGCTTGCCGCCGGTAATGGTAATAAAATTTTCAATGCCGTCTTTGGCGTGATCCACCAGATCAAAGCCACGGGTCACTGACCGGTCATCGCCTTTTCCGCCCCCGCCCAGCAGCGGCCGGACGCCGGAGTAGGCCCTTATGTAGCGGGTCGATTCCAGGCCGGGCATCATATTAGCGCCTTCGTCAACGATCCGGTCCACCTCGGCAATCGTTGGTATAATTTCATCCAAAGAATCCATGCGAAGAGACGTGGTGCCGAGAATAGAAACCGTGCCGCCGGGAACAAGAATGTCGGCATCTCCCGGTGGTCGTAGCCGATTGATAACGCGTTGGGAGACCCGGTTATGAGTAATCAGCAGCGTGCCTTTAGAATAAATCAAACCGATGTCAGCCCCGGCAAGGGCGGCTACCTGTCCGGCCCAGGCACCCGTAGCATTCACAACAATGTCCGCTTCGATCGATAACTCCTTGCCCGTGGTTTTATTGATTAAATCAATACTTTCGATGGCATTACCAGTTTTATTGAATTTGACGACCTTCGAATGTCGCAAAAATTTGCACCCGAGTTTCTGGGCGTCGGTGATATTTTCAAGAACCAGCTTGAACGGGTCAACAGACGCATCTTCCACAGCAAATGCGGCAATGGTTTTATCAGACAGTGCCGGCTCGGCTTCTTTGGCTTCGTTAATATCCATAGAACAGCAGGGGATGTCAGCTTTATCGCAATAGCTTTGGAAATCCGCGACAAATTTTTCATCATCGCCTTCAACCGCAACAAACAGCCCGCCGGTTTCTTCAATACAATCCGGGGCCACCTGTTTCAACAGTCTGTTTTCGTCCCGGCATTCTTTGGCCGATTCCGGATCGTTGGAAACGTATCGGGCCCCGCTGTGGAGCAGACCGTGGTTGGCGCCGGAAGCGCCGGCATTAATATCTTTTTTCTCCACCAAAATGCATTTGACCCCTCTAAGCGTCAGATCCCTGGCTATACCGGTGCCAGTCGCACCGCCGCCGATAATTAAAACCTGTGTTTTTAAATTATTCTTCACGAATCATCCCTTATGGTAAAATTTAATTTTAAAAATACGATTGTTTCATAACTATCAAAAAAAATTAATATTTTAAACCACTATTTTTCGGTGCTGTCGCCTGTATTACAGCCCTTTTTCTGCAATCGGGGAATTGCCTGTCAGGGGCGGCAGTTTGGGTTTTAAGATCAGAATCAGGGCCGACAAAAAAACACCCATCAGCGCAAAGCCCATTGACATGGTGACAAATCACACTGTATCAACAAGTTAAAAAAAAGACTGTTTATTGACTTTTGCCATCCATAAATTCAATATAAAAAAAATAAAAATGAAAAAAGGTAAAATCAATGCTGGCTGGCATTTGAGTAAGGTGATGGGTGACGATTACATGGATCTGCATACAAAAGCGGCCCAGGGCGCGTTTGTCGTTTGAATTGCCATTAATGTCCCGACCGAACTGTTTCTCGGATTTGAAAATATGGTGTACGGGGTGCCGTCGGTGATGATTGATGTGGATCATGCGGATGCCTTTAGGCTTCCACACCCCAACCCTTAAATATCTGGTGAAAGGAATTTTTTATGAAACTGATAAGGCTTTTTGTTTTGCTGGCAATAATGTCGCTTTTGAACGGCTGTGTATTGACAAAAATTTTAACGGTCCCGATGAGATTGGGCGGAGCGGTTATTTCAATTATCCCCGTTTTAGGCAATTCAGCACATGATTCCATTGATGGAGCTGCGGAAAATGTCGATAAGGTTCCGATTTGAAGGACATAAATATAATATTAAAGGTCGTTTTATGAATAAAGATAATTCAGAGAATATCATAATGGTAAGTATTCGCACAGCGCCTGTTGAACTTTACAAAATTTTGAAAATGGAGAATCTGGTGGCCAGCGGCGGAGAAGCCAAATTTGTAATCGCTGATGGATTGGTCACGGTAAACGGTGAAATTGAAATCCGGAAGCGTAAAAAAATATTTCCCGGCGATGTGGTGGAGTTTGCCGGAAACCGGCTTCAAATCGCATTGACAGAGAGCTGAAAAACTATTTCATTTGGCCATATGGTATTAAAATTTGGTTCAGAATGCTCATTTATAAATAGAAGAAAACGGTACCGGGTCTTGAATTGTGAATTAAAGGTGATTAGCTGAATTCCCCACCGTTAAAATTCAATCACCACTGAAGGAGACAATAGATAGTCGGGTACCCCGGATGAAAATTCACAACCACAAGATATCGTTTCCCCTAATCGTAATTTTTGGATGCTCTCCAAATATTGGAAAAAATTCAGTTCTCTTTTTTGGGATCACCACCGATAGTAACATGGTGGCTATATGACCCGAGGCAATCAATCATGAAAAACCTTGGATTGTCTATATAGTGTGTGAACGGAAACCCACCGGAAACAATTTGCTGGGTTTCGCCCTTTGTCATTTAATTATCATGACCGGTAATCCGCATTGATTTTGACATAATCAATGGAAAAATCACAGGTCCAGCATAAGGCGGCACCACTGCCGAGATGCACATCAATCACCACTTCAAATTCCGACAATTTCATGACTTTAGTGGCTTTTGTTTCAGCTTCACTACCGCACCATAAACCGTTTTTAACAAGCATAACGTCATTAAAAGAGATATCAATGGCATCCGGATTAAGGGACACCCCGGCCCGGCCCAGCGCACCGATGATTCTTCCCCAGTTGGCATCTTCACCAAAAAACGCGGTTTTAACCAGGTTTGAATGGGCGACCGTATCTGCCATTTTTCCCGCGTCATTATCAGATAATGCGCCATAAATTTTGAGTTCAACCAGCTTGGTGACCCCTTCACCATCCTTGACCACCATCTTTGCCAGTTCAATCAGCATCTCTTCTAAGGCTTTTTTAAACGCCTCTTTGACAGGTGCGTTGCTGATTGACAGCCCGGACTTTCCGTTTGCCAAGAGAAGCACCGTATCGTTAGTGCTGGTATCCCCATCAATGGTGATCCGGTTAAATGACAGGTTGACCGCATCTGCAAGCAGATCTTTCAAAATCGACGAATCCGCTTCAACATCCGTACAGACATAGCTCAGCATGGTCGCCATATCCGGACGGATCATGCCCGCCCCCTTAGCAATGCCGGTGAGAGAAAAAAACTTTCCCGCCACTTTTACTGTGCGTGAAAGTTTCTTGGGTATTTTATCCGTGGTCATGATGGATTCCGCAAAATCGAGAAATCCGTCCGGCGATAACGCGTCAAAAAGTTGTGGAATATTGGATTCAATTTTTTCAACGGGCAATGCCTGGCCGATCACGCCGGTGGATGAAACCAGCACCATTTCTTCGGGCACCCCGAGTTTATCTGCTGCCGCCTTTGCCATCCGGGTAGCATCTTTCATTCCCTGTCCTCCGGTACAGCAGTTGGCATTGCCGCTGTTGACAATCACCGCCCGGCATGTTCCGGATTTGATTCTCTCCATATCCAGCAGAACCGGTGCTGCCTTTATCTGATTTTTGGTAAACACCCCGGCGACTGACGCCGGAACATCTGAAACAATCAGCCCCAGATCTTTTATATTGTTTTTCTTAATCCCTGCACATATCCCGGCTGCCTTAAATCCCTGGCACATTTTTTCTCCTGACTTATTTGGTTAATGATTAAACATTTATTGAATTGAACCACCTTTTTTGTCAATATTATATTCTATCTAAATAATACACGACCATCATAGAAAAAAAATGAAAAATTTTAAACTCACCATCGAATACGACGGCACAGCTTACCACGGCTGGCAGATCCAGGCCAGGGACATCACCATTCAAGAAACTATTGAAACCGCCCTGTCCACCATGACCCGGGAAAAAATTCGCTTGTCCGGATCCGGCAGAACGGATGCCGGCGTTCATGCGCTGGGACAAGTGGCTAACTTTAAAACTGACTCAAGGATACCAGCAGATGCTTTTTTTGCCGGGTTAAACAGCCTGCTGCCGGATGATATTGTTATTACTGCCTGCGAAGCTGTTGAGGATGACTTTCATTCCCGGTTTTCAGCAAAAATCAAAACATATCAATACCGGATATTTAACCACCGAGTTCCGATCGCTGTTGGCCGCCAATACGCATGGCATATCGGGAAAAAACTGGATGTAACCGCCATGCAGCAAGCAGTTGCCCATATCATCGGTACCCATGATTTCAAGTCCTTTGAAGGTACCGGAAGTCCCCGGGCCCATACCATACGAACGGTTATCACCGCAGAAGTTGCTGAAAAAAATAACGGGTATCTTATTTTTGAAATCACGGCCAATGGATTTTTGCGGTACATGGTGAGAAATCTGATGGGAACGTTAGTGAATGTGGGGTTGGCAAAAACATCCCCGGAAGAATTCAAACATATTCTTGAAGCTAAAAACCGGGATTTGGCTGGTGCCACAGCCCCGCCCCAAGGATTATTTCTGGTACAAGTCAGTTATGAGTGATAACAAAGACGGGTATGCATATTTCACTTAATGAGAAAAAAAGTTGGTACATTAAAAATGATAATCGCCTGCCACGAATGTGATTTGTTAAATACGGTGCCATCCATTCCCGAAGGGAGTACTGCCAGGTGTGTACGATGCGGGGCGGTTTTATATTCCCGAAAAAAGGACAGCATTGACCGGACAATGGCGTTTACCATAGCCGGCCTGGTGTTGTTTGCCCTTTCCAATGCATATCCGATTTTAGGGATGAAAAGTGAAGGGATACTGCTTGAGACGACGCTCATGCAGGGCGTAACGGAATTGCACGCCCAGGGTATGTGGGGGCTTGCTGCGCTTGTATTTGCTACTTGCATTCTTGTGCCGTTAATTCAACTTTTAGGGTTGCTGTATATCATTTTGCCGATTCGCATGAACCGCCTTGCCTGGCAGGCCCCTTTTTTCTTTCGTTATTTGCGCAAACTCCAGCCATGGGGGATGATGGAAGTGTTTATGCTGGGGATTCTGGTATCCATTGTCAAGCTGGCCAAGATGGCGGTGATCATTCCGGGCTTGTCTCTGTATGCTTTTGCTGCGCTGATTTTTGTCCTGGCCGGTGCAATTTCTTCCCTTGACCCGCATTTGATTTGGGACAGGTTGGGAGACGACCATGAATGAGATGGCAAAGACAGCAATGGATTCTTCTTTGGTGAGCTGCCACAGCTGTCATCTTCTATGTAAAACACCGGTTTATCTGGGCAAATCCGGTGCTGCCTGTCCCCGGTGCGGTGAGGCGCTTCACACCCGAAAACCGGAAAGTATCGCCAGAACCTGGGCGCTGCTACTGGCAGCCTATATTTTTTATATCCCTGCCAATGTTTTGCCCATTATGAAAGTGACCTCTTTAGGACATGTGCAGGCGGACACGATTCTTTCCGGCGTTATTTATTTTATTGAAACCGGCATGTGGCCGATTGCCCTGGTAATTTTTATTGCCAGTGTATTTGTTCCTTTATTAAAACTGTTAATACTGACGTATCTGTTAATATCAGTTCATAAAAAATCACAATGGCGGCCAAAGGACCGGACCCGTTTGTATCGGCTCACCGAAGTCATCGGTCGATGGTCCATGGTGGACATTTATGTGGTAACACTCATGGTGGCGATCGTTAAACTCGGGGCCATTGCCACCATCGAAGCCGGGCCGGCAGCGGTGCATTTTGCGTGTGTGGTTGTTATCACAATGTTTGCAGCGATGAGTTTTGATCCACGCCTGATTTGGGATAATATTGATATGGAACAATCTGGAGGAAACAAATGAGAGAAGAACAAAAAAAGCAGATGCATTCATCTCAAGCCGCCGAAGCGGTGATTCAAACAAGGCGTTCCATATCCATTGTGTGGATTGTTCCTGTTGTGGCGTTGATAATCGGCGGGTGGCTGGTGTATAAAGCCATTTCCGAAAAAGGGCCGGTCATTACAATTTCATTTAAAACCGCTGAAGGCCTGGAAGCCGGGAAAACGAAAATAAAATACAAGGATGTTGAAATCGGTCTTGTGGATACCATAAGCCTCAGCAAAAATTTGTCCCATGTGGTTTTGGCTGCCAACCTTATTAAAGGTGCGGAACGCTATTTGACGGACCAGACTAAATTCTGGGTGGTTCGTGCCCGGTTGACGGCCAGCGAAGTTTCGGGTTTGACTACGCTTTTCGGCGGCGCATACATTGCCATTGATCCGGGTAAAGAAGGATTGGCGCAAACGGCATTTAAAGGACTTGAACGCGCCCCGGTGGTGATGACCGATCTGCCGGGAAAACACTTCCTATTGAAAGCGGAAAAGCTGGGATCATTGGATATTGGCTCCCCGGTATATTACCGGCAGATTCAGGTGGGACAGGTCTCGGATTATAAGTTGGATGAAGACGGCCAGCATGTTACATTAAATATATTTATCAATGAACCGCATAACCGGCTAATCTTCAAAAATTCCCGGTTCTGGAACGCATCCGGAATGGATATCACAATGGATTCTTCCGGCATTAAAATAGATACCCAGTCCATTGTCAGCATGATGATCGGCGGAATCGCCTTTAACACGCCCGTTAATCTGGAATCTGTTGAATCAGCCGCTGAAAATGAAGTATTTGTTCTTTATGAAAACCAGTTGGCAGCGCAGGAAGAAACTTTTCAGATAAAGCATTACTGGGTGTTAAATTTTGAAGGGTCTGTCCGGGGACTGTCCCCCGGAGCGCCGGTAGAATTTAAAGGCATTCCCATTGGCAAAGTGCTGGATATCAATCCCCGGTTTGATATGGATTTGGCGGGGGCAAAATTTTCAATACCGGTATTGATTGAAACCGAACCGGAGCGATATTTAAACATGGATAAAATAAAAACCGGTGAAGACAAACAACGGCTTGTCAATTCCCTGGTGGCAAAAGGATTAAGGGCACAATTGCAGACCGGTAATCTGCTTACCGGACAATTATTCGTGGACATGGATTTTCACCCGGACACAGATGTTCAAAAGATTGACTGGAGCGGAAAATATCCGGTGATGCCGACCGTTCAACAGCCCCTGGAGGAATTGTCAGATATGGTGTCCGGCCTGATCGCCCGCATTGAAACGATACCTTTTGAACAGATGGGGAGTGATGTTCAGGCAATTATTCAAAATTTAAATGAGTCGACTCTGCTCACAAAGGATCTGTTGCAGCAATTCAAAGCAGAAGTCGGGCCGGAAGCGCTGTCAACGCTGGTACAGGCCAATAAAACCCTGGCAGCTATGGAAGATATGCTTTCCCCTGATTCCCCCCTTAGCCGGGAAGCAACCCGCACATTGGAGGAACTGTCCGGTGCGGCAAGGTCCATGCGGGTTTTCATGGACTATCTTGAACGGCATCCGGATGCCCTGATTTACGGAAAAGGAGAAGAAAAGTGAAAACAAAATCAATGAAAAATATAATATTTCTAAGCCGGCACATCGGAATACTCCTTGTCCTTTCTGTAATCATCTTTGCCGGGTGCAGAAGCAAAACACCGCCGATATTTTTTTACACCCTGTCACCCGTCCAGGAAGCGGATGGCCAATCGGATCTTAATATGACGGATCAGCATCAAACTCAGGTAAGCATCGGTGTCGGGCCGGTACGTCTCCCGGATTTTTTAAATACGCCTCGCATTGCCACCCGAAACGGAACCAGCAGAATCAATTATTCAGAATTTCACCGATGGGGAGGCATTCTGGATAAGGATTTTTTAAGGGTCATGTCTGAAAATCTTTCTGTGCTGCTGTCAACCGATCAGGTGAAAACATATCCGTGGGCAGGCAAGGGTGATCCGGAAATTCAGGTGGAATTTGATGTGAAACAATTTGATGGTGAAATAAATGACCAAGTGACATTAAATGTTATCTGGCAGGTAAAAAATAACTCAGACAACAAACGGCCGATGATCGTCCGGCGTTCTATTCTCATGGAACCGGTGAATTCACTCAGCAAGGATGATTATGAAGCATTGGTTTCCGCACAAAGCCGTGTACTTTTCAGGCTAAGTGAAAAAATTGCAAAAGAAATCACAGCGCAGTGACAGGTGCTGCAATTAATTGACACCATCTGTACGCTCATTGTCCGGCTTTTTGTTATTCTTGAAAAAAAGAACTCACATATCAACGGGCGTACCTTTCAACCGATGAATCTGGCGGTTATAAAAAGCAATCACATCCCGGCGGCTCAACATCCCCATCAGAATTCCCATGTCATCTTCCTGAACCACGGGCAGAGAATCTATATTTTTAATGGTAAATTTTTGCAGTACCGTATTTAAATCTTCTGTCAGGGTCGTGGTAACCACTTCGCTTTTGGCAATATCCTTCATAACCACCAGATGTTCAATCTCCGATGAAAATAAAACTCCCCGGATATCCGTACTGGAAAAAATACCAATCATTCTTTTTTCCGCATCCATGACCGGGAAATAATGCTGCTTGGTGCGCGAAAAAAACTTTTTAAATTCCATAAACGGCATGTTCTGGGGAATGCTCTCGACTTTCTTGACCAGGTGAATCAGATCCTGCACCTTGATCATCTGCAGAATATCCACCATAAATTCCCCGGCATGGGCGGGCGACGCCACCCGGTTTTTAACCTGCTTTTTATAGATCGTCCAGGGGTTTGCCAGCACATAGGCAATGGAACAGACAAACAGACTGGGTAACAAAAGTTGATAGGAATTGGTCATCTCACTGACAAATATAATAGTGGAAATCGGGGTATTGGATACCGCAGTAAAAAAACCAGCCATGCCGACCAGAATAAAAGATTCCGGGTGAGTGACAATGCCCGGCATAATATTATGAAATATTTTTCCCACAACGCCGCCCATGGCTCCGCCAATGACAATCGACGGCCCGAACACCCCGCCGCTGCCCCCGGACCCGATGGAAAAAGAGGTCGTTAGAATTTTCCCCATGGCCAGCAAAAACAATGCGGTGATTGTCATACTCATCGGATCAGTCAGGACCTGTTGAACATACCCGTACCCAAAGGCAAGTGTTCTGAATAGAAAAAAACCAATAATCCCGGTGCAGAGCCCGCCGATAGCCGGCTTAATATGATTGGGTATTTTAAGAGATTTAAAAAGGGCGGTTATTCCGTAAAAAGATTTAACGTAAAGAAATCCGGTAAATGCCAGCACAAATGCCAATACAATATACGGCCCCAATTCCAGGGGATTATCAAACACAATATCTGACGGCGTTTCAAACAACGACCCCCACCCGAACACCAGACAAAAAACACAGTATGCAATAACCGATGAAATCCCGGCAGGAATAATAACTTCAGACTCAAATTCCGGATCACGGTACAACACTTCAGAGGCAAACAACGCGCCGGCCAGAGGGGCCCTGAAAATACTGCCGACACCGGCACCGATGCCGGCTGCCAGCATAACCCGACGTTCCCGCTCGGACATGTTCAGCTTAGTGGCCAGAAACGATCCGAAACCCGCGCCAATTTGGGCAATGGGACCTTCCCGTCCTCCGGAGCCACCAGTAGTCAGTGTAAGCACAGAGGCAATGGTTTTAATAATCGGGACCCGTGCCCGCATAAACCCGCCTTTTTGATGATATGAGTCTATTGCTGCATCCGTCCCGTGACCTTCCGCTTCAGGTGCAAACTGATAGACCAAAAAACCGCTGACCAGACCGCCCAAAGAGGGCAAAAACAAAAGCACCCATCGATTAAAAATGGTACTGGTAGGATGAAAAAGATGCTGTTCCCCGGCCGGCGGCGGTGGACGGTAACCAGCCATCATATCCATAAAAAAATGACTGCCAAGCCCGCACAGATAATGGAATACGATTGATCCCAACCCGGCAATAATGCCGATCAGGACAAACACAACACTCCACTTCCCGGCCCGGGCAATATTAAAGGATCGGATATGCTCGGCGTATATTTTATATAATTTCTGCAAGCGGTCAATTAACAGCATGCCTGATATATTTCTTTCTATGAATAGGATTTAAAATCAGATCAGATCAGACCTTGACAGTTTCGTAAAAAATCAAATTTAGATGGCAAAGTATAAAAGTTCAAATTCGAGGCGCGCAAAACCTGAGTGATAATTCGTACTTAGCGTACTATGAAGAAACGAAGGATGTAGCGCAACAAAGAATTTGGAATTTTTACGACGCCATCAGATCTTCAATACCCTGTAGCACCGTATCAAACAAAAGCTGAACATCCGCTTCCTCAAGGCACGAAAAAGCCACCCGAATGTCGGTATCTCCCAATGCAATCAACCCGACACCGTATTTATCCAGCAAATGCACCCGCAACGTTTCCGCCTTGACCGTTTTTAAACGAATACACATAAAATATCCGGAATTAAACGGATACACATCCCAGGCGTCCTTATATTTGGGATCAGCCAAAACCGCTTTGACTTTTTTGGCACGCGATTCAAGAATCTTGTATTTATCTTCTTTTTCAGCAGCAAACGTTTCACTTTTCATTGACTCCAGCACAATGGACTGGCTCAAATGACTGGCATTGGAGATATTGCCACGGACCCCGCCCGCCGTTTTTCTGGCCAGTGCATCGTATACCTTTTCAGCATCCGCATCAATCGTAGATCCATAAGTGATAAACCCGACCCGGAGTCCCCAAACATAACTTTCTTTGGTCGCACCATCAAGCTTAACCGCCAGCAGCCGGGGATGAATTCCTGAGAGTCTGGCAAAAATCGACTCCTTTAAACAATCATCTTCAAAAAACAGTCCAAAGTAGGCATCATCGGCCACGGCAATCACATTGGTTCCGGATTCAGCCACTTCCGTGAGAATCTGGACAATCCGATCCGCTTCCTCAACCGTAAGGGTGTATCCGGTAGGATTCTGCGGAAAATTTAATAAAACAATAATTTTATCATTTTTTGCCGCTTCTTCCTTGACCTTTGCTTCAAATGCATCGGTATTGTAACCGCCGGCTTCCGTAAAAATTTTAAAATGCGTTATGGTCGCCTGCTTTCGAACGTTTAAAATCATATTATAATTGCCCCAGAACATGTCCGGTAGAATCACCACATCACCGGGATCCACCCATACATCGGCAAAGATGCTTATCCCGTGCGTAATCCCATTGGTGACCACCGGAAGGCTGACCTCTTTTCCGGCCAAAGAAGGATTTTTTTCATAAATGGCCTCTTTCCAGACCGATCTTAAGCCCGGAATACCAAATGACGGCGCATAAGTTAACGACTGCTCAGCCGGCAGACCGGAGATATTGGCCATCACGGACGGCAATGCCATGGTTGCATTACCTTCTTTGGCAATACCAATAGTGGCATTAATCTTATAGGCTTTTTCCCTGGCTTCAGCGCTCTGGGACAAAATCCCCTTGGGAAAAAACAGGTTTTTGCCAACTTCGGCCATCATATCCATCAGGTGCGGGTTGCCATTTTGAATCACTTTGTTAAGTTCTTTGGCTAACGGGTTCATGTTAATTTCCTTTTTGATTTAATTATATCTTTATACTATATTAAAATCGAATTGGTACTGAGGTAAAAAGGATATACTTTCAGTAATATTATTACTTGGCCTTGATCATCATTTCGGCTAAAGCAGATTTGTCATTCCCGAATGTTTCTATCGGGAATCCAGTTATGTGCTATTCCGAACATAGATTCCGGCTAAGCTTGTCCTCGAATGTTTCTATCGGGGAAGCATGCCGGAATGACATTGTGCTGGCTGAAACGATGACTAAAGCCTTCTTTTATTTTAAGTATTTGTCAATTAACCGCTGTTCTGCTAATTACTATAATTCATCAGTTAAATACCATTCAAGACCCTGAAAAAATATTTGGAGATTGTATATTTTTCCCTAAATCCACGAAAACAGGATCAACCCGCGATGAATGCACCGGACCGAATTATTCAGCTCACCCAAACGTTCCATGATAATTTAGACAGCTACAAAAAAGGAATTTACAATGAAACCCAGGTGCGCCTGGAGTTCATTAATCCGCTGTTTGAGGAACTCGGCTGGGATGTGAGGAACAAGCAGGGGTATGCGGAAGCTTACAAGGATGTTATCCACGAAGACGCTATCAAGGTCGGCGGGGTGACCAAAGCACCGGATTATTGTTTCCGTGTGGGCGGAAATCGCAAATTTTTTCTGGAAGCCAAAAAACCGTCCGTGAATATCAAAGATGATATCCATCCGGCATTTCAACTGCGCCGGTATGCCTGGAGCGCCAAGCTGCCGCTGAGTGTTTTAACAGATTTTGAGGAATTTGCCGTTTACGACTGCCGGGTCAAGCCTGCCCAAACCGATAAGGTGTCCCACTCCCGCATTGCCTATTTTACATACACGGATTATGTCGATAAGTGGTCGGAAATGAACAGTATCTTTTCCAAAGAAGCGGTGCTTAAAGGATCCTTTGATCGGTATGTGGAAACCAACAAGGTCAAAAAAGGAACCACGGAGGTGGATACCGCATTTTTGCAGGAAATCGAGCGGTGGCGTGAGCTTCTGGCCCGTAACATTGCGTTGCGCAATTCTTCGCTCAGTCAGCGTGAACTCAATTTTGCGGTTCAGCAGACCATTGACCGGATTATTTTTTTAAGAATTTGTGAAGACCGGGGCATCGAGAATTACGGACGGTTGATGGCGCTGAAAAACGGCACAAATACGTACCCTCGCTTATTTGAGCTGTTTAAACAAGCGGATGCGAAATACAACTCCGGTTTGTTTCATTTTAAATCTGAAAAAGGCAGAGAGAATATTGACAGCCTCAGTCCTGATCTGAAAGTGGACGACAAGGCGTTAAAAGATATTTTTAAGAATCTTTATTATCCGGACAGTCCCTATGAGTTTTCCGTACTCCCGGCAGACATTCTGGGGCAGGTATATGAAAAATTTTTGGGCAAGGTTATTTGCCTGACCCCTTCACACCATGCGAAAATAGAGGAAAAACCCGAAGTCCGCAAAGCCGGCGGCGTGTATTATACGCCCACCTATATTGTCGATTACATCGTTAAAAATACGGTAGGAAAGCTGGTACAAGGTAAAAAACCCGGTCCCCGTGGTGCGGTCAGTAAATTGAAAATTCTTGATCCAGCCTGCGGGTCCGGCTCGTTTCTGATCGGTGCATACCAGTTTTTGCTGGATTGGCATCTTGATCAGTATATCCGTGATCAAGCAACCGGGGATGATCCGGGAAAATGGGCCAAAGGCAAGACGCCCCGGGTGTATCTGACAGACAAGGGCGACTGGCGGCTGACCACGGATGAGCGCAAGCGGATTCTGATCAACAATATCTACGGGGTGGACATTGATACCCAGGCGGTGGAAGTCACCAAGCTGTCTTTATTGCTCAAGGTTTTGGAAGGCGAAGACGAGCAGAGCATCGGCAAGCAGATGTTCCTGTTTCAGCAGCGGGTGCTGCCGGATCTGGAAAATAATATCAAGTGCGGCAATTCACTCATCGGGCCGGATTTTTATGACCATCAGCAGATGAATCTTTTAGAAGACGAGGAGATTTTCCGGGTCAATGCGTTTGACTGGCACACGGAGTTTTCCGATATTATGAATAATGGTGGATTTGATGCGGTGATCGGGAATCCGCCGTATGGGGCTTTTTTAAATAAAGAAGATAAGGACTTTGTTAAAGAAAATTTTAATTCATATAATTACAAATATGACAGTTACATTTATTTTATTGAAAAAGCTATTAGTCTCTCGAACATTAAAGGATATATAAGTTTTATTGTTCCTGAGTTGTGGCTAAAGCTTGAAAGCGCAGTCTGTTTAAGAAAATATATTGCTGAGCATGTTGCATTTGAACGCTTACATATTTTTGGCGAGAAAGTATTTTTAA
>JAGGYV010000054.1 GCA_021162325.1 Desulfobacteraceae bacterium
ATTGCACTTCCCAGTAGGGTGGATTAGCGCGTCAGCGCGTAATCCACAAAAGAGATTCTGTCAAACCGGTCCATGGAATTTGTCGGATTACGCGCTGACGCGCTAATCCGACCTACGATTTATCCCTCCGTCTAGTATGGAGTTATTTGGAAGTCAGATTTCGATGGCAAAGTATAAAAGTTCCACCAATCTTTAAAATTGGCAAGGTGCGCAAACTCTGTGTGATGATTCGTACTTAGCGTACTTTAAAGAAACAAAGAATGCAGCGCAACAAAGAATTTGGACTTTTTAGCGACGCCATCACATTTTGACCCTGAAAAACACCTTATAAAGCGTCGGCACAAAAAGCAGCGTCAAAACCGTCGCAAAAAGCAGCCCGAAAATAATCCCGATGGCCATGGGTTCCCACATCAATCCACCGCCAAGCCACAAAGGAATGAGTCCTAATGACGTTGTTGCCGTCGTAAGAATAATCGGTCGAAACCGCTGAGTCCCCGCAGCAATAATAGCTTCACCCGGCTCTTTATGGAATTCATCCATTTCTATTTTGATTCGATCCAATAAAACGATGGCGTTATTAATCACTATTCCGGCCAAAGAAATAAGCCCTAAAAAGCCCATAAAACCGAAATAAGACCCGGCAGCAAGCAGTCCGCCAACCACACCGATCAAACCAAGGGGTATGGTTAATAAAACAATGGCCGGTTTTTTGAGGGAATTAAATTGTCCAATTAAAAGCAGAAGAATTATGAAAAATGACAGGGGCAGGTTTTCGGTCACTGCTCCCATTGCGTCTCCGCTATCTTCGGATTCCCCGCCAAGTTCAAAAGAATAACCGGTCGGCCAGTTCTTTTGTTCCTCTTGCAGCCATGGAACCAGCTTGCCGGTAACGTCGCTGGCCGTATAGCCGGATATAAGACCGGAAGTAACCGTCATTGTGTTATAAAGATCCCGCCTCAAAATCTTTGCCGGCTCCCAGACAAGATTCATATCGGCAACTTGCCTGAGGGGAACATTTTTCCCACTTTCCTGAGCGGTAATGTTCAGGCTCTCAATCTGTTCGACATCAAGGGTTTTCCAATCGGCATTGATCATCATAATAGGAATAACATTATCTCCTTCACGATAATCACCAACACTTGTGCCGGTAAGAATGGTTTGTATTGATACGGCGACATCCTGATTCGTAATTCCGGCAAGCTGTGCTTTAATAGGATCTATCTTGATGAGAAGTTTTTTAACCGGCATTCCCCAGTCATCCGCAATCGTTTTTGTGCCCGGAATCTCACGCAGTTTGTTCTTGATCGCATCAACAATGGGGTAAAGGTGTTCCGAATTTTTACCGGTCACTCTTATGGCAATCGGGTCAGCAGATGCACCACCGCTTTTCAATCGTGAAACAACGGCCTTTAAATCGGGAAAATTATTCAGACAAAAAGCATCAAGGCCATCAATAACAGACTGATTTATATCCGTCGAAGATGTATTTATCAATATGTGGGCTGAATAAGCGTTGGCTTCCGGTGGTGTATATCCCAAATCATATTTCGGGGCGCCTTCGCCGACATAAGACGACCAACTCACGACCCCTTCTTCTCTGCCACCATCAACGAGCAGATTCGATCGGATGTAGTTTTCGATTTCTCCGACAATTTGATCTGTCTTTTCAATGGCCGTGCCGATAGGCAACTCAAGATTGGCTGAAACAACTGTCTTTTCACTGTCCGGCATAAATACAAAGGGGAGAAAAGACATTCCCCAAAGAGAAATTCCAAAAAGCGTCACCACAACGGGAATCAAGATGAACGGCCGCCTGAGATTCCAGATTAAAATGACTTCATAATATCTCTGCAACCTTTCAAACAAACCCTTTTTCTCCGGCGCTTGCGTATCTTTTAGCTTAACTTTTATAAAACTAACCGCCAGAAGGGGAATGATGGTAAGGGACAGGACCCAGGATGAAATCAGAGCGATGGTGAGAACAACAAAAATCTGTCCCATTATTTCACCCATCACTGATTCGGCCAGATAAAAAGATAGAAAAGCAGCCGCTGTGGTTAAAGAAGAAACAAGCAAGGGCACGGAAAGTTCTTTGGATGAACTGATGGCGGCCGCCACAGGCTTTTCACCTGCCTCCATCTTCACCATCATGGACTCAGACATGACAATAGCATTATCAACAAGCATTCCCAGAGCAATGATCAA
Source organism: Desulfobacteraceae bacterium (assembly GCA_021162325.1). Lineage (GTDB taxonomy): Bacteria > Desulfobacterota > Desulfobacteria > Desulfobacterales > Desulfosalsimonadaceae > SURF-3. The sequence goes on from JAGGYV010000054.1 coordinate 2,206, forward strand.
CGCTGCCAGGGATACCTGGTTTAAGCCTATCCCCAGCATATCCATGAACAGGATAGTCACTACGATGACGGAAGGAATCAGGCTGGCAACCACGAGCCCTGTACGTAAACCAAGAAAAATCAGCATCGTAAAAAGTACAACAACAATAGCCTGAACCAGGTTGCCGGTAAAATCCTGCACGGAAACATCCACGACTTCATCCTGTGAGGCAGCTCGGATAAAATCAACACCAATCGGATATATTGCCGTATAGGTATCCATTTTTTCATTCACTTGCCGACCCAGGTTGACAATGTTTCCCCCTTTTTTCAGATTGATGCCTAAAACTATCCCGGGCACGCCGTTTATCCTCACCCGGCTTGAAGGCGGGTCTTCGTAACCTCTCCTGATATCGGCAATATCGCCAAGATAAATAATAAGGTTACTCGAATCAGAGGGTATAATTATCTTTTCTAAATCAACGATTGATTCAAAATTACCGGTGGGCTCAAGTATTACCCGTTCATCGCCAATCCGGATATCTCCGCCGGGGAAAATAATGTTCGTACCGGAGATAACATTTTCGATCTGTTTTTTTGAAAGTCCGAGTTCCGCAAGACGGGCATTGTCAAAATCAACGTAAATACGTTCCTCCTGATCACCAACTATTTCGACCTTGGCGGCGTCAGGAATCTTGATGAGTCCGTCACGGATATCATCGCCGATATCCGTGAGTTCGGCATAGGTATACCCG
>JAGGYV010000221.1 GCA_021162325.1 Desulfobacteraceae bacterium
ACATAGGGTTCGGGAATAAATAACTCGACGTTTTGGCTTATTATTTTTCTCGTCTTCTGTGTTGCTTTGTCGGTCAAATAGCCAGCTATGCTCTCGGCAAAGCGCCTTGAAGACGAAAAAAATTCCAGCGCCAAATTCGATGACTTATTTATTTCCGGACCCATAGGGTTCGTTTAAAATACGAAAATTCATTCCCACGAAGGACCGTGGGAACGAGAATAACCATCAAGCTCACCTTGCAAAAACACGAAATACCGGAAAGTATTTTTCCCTGCAAGGGCTATACATTTCAGCCCGGGGCAACGCCCCGGGAATTTGGATATATTAATTCCAGCCCTGAAAGGGCGTCACATGATTTTGCAAAACTCTATTAATTCATGCCATTAACATTATGTTGCGCCCTTTCAGGGCTGAATCTATTTTCTATTCATTCCCGGGGTGGTACCCCGGGCTGTTATGTCATGCCCCTTCAGGGCTTTTCATCTGACTTATGAGTTCTGCGTCTGAATTCTTCTTTTTCACCTTCAGGTAATGACAACTTGTCCATTATTTCAAGAGATTATGGGCGAGTTATTTGGACGTGATCCCAAGACGGCCGAAATGAGAAAGTGGCGCTACAAAATACACCCCCTGGTGGGGATTCCCCGTTTTTTTGCAGAGATTTTCAAGAAATGAAATGGCAGAGTTCAGGAGCGCATCGGTTTGAATGGCGGTGAAGAGGGTTTTGTTATGACGCCCGCCGCCGCTGGTAAGGCTTCGTAATCCGGCGAAAATAGGAATATGTTGGGTGATCAGTTGAAGTGCGCCGGTTGTTTCGATCACGGTAGCGCCGCTGACGCCAAGATCCATCCAACCGGTGATCAGGTCGTCTAAGAGGTCTTCGTTTTCAATTACGGCAAAGAGAAGGTACACTTATTCAGCCTTATGGCAATAGAGTTAATGGCTTCGTAAAAAGCCCAAATTCTGTGTTGCGCTGCATCCTTCGTTGCTTCATGGTACGTTAAGTACAAATCATTACTCAGGATTTACGCGCCTTGAATTTGAGACTTTTTTCTTTGCCATCTAAATCTGACTTTTTATCAGTTTGTCAGAGTTCATAGCCTGAAGAATACGGGTTTAATGAGATTCTGTTCCATTTTCAATATTTTTAATCTGTTCAATCAGGCGCTCAGCATTTTCAGCCTGTTTGATGGCACTTAAAAAATCAGGATTTTGGCACAGACGGGAAACGCGTGCCAGCATGCGGACATGGATACCCGGGTCTGATTCCGGAAAAATTAGCCCTAAGATGATGTCCACCGGCTGATGATCAAGAGATTCAAATTCAATGGGTTTGGCCAGTCGAAGTAAAATCACACTGGCATAGCGGATTTCCGGATTTGCTGTATGCGGAAAACCGATGCCGCCCCCCACGCCGGTGCTCATTGTCTTTTCCCGCTGGAGAAGGCCGTTGTATAATAATTCCGGATCAGTGATGATGCCGTTGTGCGCGCAGGCATCGGAAATGTATTTCAATACATTCGGCTTATTTTCAATCGTTACATCCAAAAAGATGGATTCTTTTTTCAGGTGATCTGTAATTTTCAATCTAACCCCCTACCGTTATTATAAATTAATATTAGCGGAGGATTGCTTGAAAGTCAAGCAGGATGGCTTTATATTTATGTCCGGATATGAAAAAAAATAATAATATGGTATCGATTGGGAAGATGCGGTTTCAGCTTGACAGTCATTTGCGGGCATAGTACTTTTATTACTGTTTAAATTATAACTTTCTGAAACAATAGAGTTTTTTATATGGATGAATGGATGAAACGTTTGTGTAATACCCGGTCAAAATCGTTGGACTTATTTTTCCTGTTTATGTTTGTTTTTTCTGCTGTTTTTCTCTCTGTAGATTTTAGTTTTGCCGCTCCTGATGTGACAGAAACAAAACAGACCGTTTATGTCATCTCTATTTCCGGTGAAGTGGATCCCGGCATGGCGGCCTTTATTGACCGGGCAGTTCAGGATATTGCCAGTGACCCGGAAGCAATCGTGGTGGCAAACATTGACACGTTCGGCGGTCGTGTGGATTCCGCACTGGAAATCGTTGATACCTTTTTAAAGATCCCTGAAAAACAGTCCATTGCTTTTGTGGAGAAAAAAGCGATTTCCGCCGGTGCACTGATTGCATTGTCCTGCGGAGACCTTGTCATGGTACCGGCAACCACCATTGGTGACTGTGCGCCAATCAGCTACTCCAAGGAAGGGCCTGAGATGCTGGGCGAAAAATTCCAGTCTCCCATTCGTGCAAAATTCCGGGCGTTGGCAAAAAGAAACGGGTATCCCGTGAAACTGGCTGAGGCCATGGTCTCGCTGGACAAGGAAATTTTCGAGATAGTGATCGATGGCAATAAAGTTTTGATGGATGCCAGTGATTATGCAGACCTTACAGACGAGGAAAAGCAGAAGATTACGCTGAAAAAAACTATTGTCGAAGAAGGCGAACTGCTGACTATGCATGCGGAAGAAGCTGTGAGCTTGGGCTTTTCAAAAATGACGGCAAAAAGTATCGATGACATGCTCGGGCAGATGGGAATCGAAAATTATGAAGTGATCCATATCGAGCAGAGCTGGTCCGAGTCCATGGTTCGGTTTATCGGAAAAATTGCGCCTATCCTCATGATGATCGGGCTGGCTGCCCTGTATATGGAAATGAAGGCCCCCGGGTTTGGTGTGCCGGGTATTATCGGTATTATCTGCCTTGCCATTGTTTTTTTAAATCAGTATATGGTAGGGCTTGCGGATTACACGGAACTTCTGGTGATTTGTTTCGGGCTTGTTTTAATGGGCATGGAAGTATTTGTCCTGCCCGGGTTTGGTATTGCCGGTATTGCCGGGGTCGCGTGTCTGGCTGCGGGACTGATATTATCTTTTCAGGGGTTTGTATTGCCTGATCCAGCGGTTCCCTGGGAGGCTGATCTGCTGATGCATAATATTGCCGTTGTCCTATTCGCTTATCTTTTTGCGTTTATGTTTACCCTGTTTTTTATGCGGTATATTCTCCCGCGATTTTCGATCGGCACAAAAGGTCCTTACTTAATGGCAAATTTAAAAGAGGCCCATGCCGATTCCAGTGAAACCCCTAAAATTAAAACCGGAGACAAAGGTGTTGCGAAAACGTTTCTCAGGCCGTCCGGAAAAGCGGATATCAACGATGATTTGTTTGATGTGGTCACTGAAAGTGAATTCATCGAAAAAGGGACATCCATTGTTGTTTCAGCCATAAAGGGAAATCGAATTATTGTGTCTCGAATTATTGAAACCCGAACGATTGAAACCCGAACGATTGAAACCCGAACGATTGAAACAGGGATAAACCAACTATGATGGGCTCATTCGTTATTCCGATTATATTGCAGTTAATTGGCGTGGTTGTTCTGATAGCTGAAATTATTATTCCTTCCGGCGGCATATTGGGTATTATAACCGTCGGTTTGATGGGATACTCGTTGTATCTGGTGTTTACCACGATATCAATTTTTGCCGGGATGGTCTTTGTCATTGCAGATATTATCCTGTTCCCGGCAGTTTTATTTGTCGGTATCAAGCTGCTTGCCAAATCCCCGGCAACGTTGAAAACATCGCTTTCAAAGACCGATGGGTATTCTTCTCAATCCGATGAACTCATTGAATTGATGGGGCTTACAGGAATAGTTGTCACCGATCTTCGCCCGGCCGGAACGGCTGTGATAAACAACCGCCGGGTGGATGTGGTGAGCCGGGGAGAGTATATTGACAAAGGGGCGGGGATTGTTGTCCTGGCGGTGGAAGGGAATCGGGTGGTGGTGAAGCTGGCTTCCTAAAAAGCCCAACTTCTGCGTTCCTTTTAATCTCTACCAATTCAACGTACAAAAAGTACGCCTCATTAGTAGAGATTAAAAGCGCCTTGCCAAATTTTTATAAGAATGGTGAACTTTTTATTTTGCCATCGGGTATGATGGTTGTGACATTTTAACGAAAAAGAGGGTCAGCTTCGGGCCAAAAATGATGAGAGAGAACATGGCAAATCTGTATCGACTCAGTTATTGGATAATGGTGATAGGGATCATCTTTACTTTTTTGCCTTGATCAATTTGCCTATACAAAAGTTTTAATGGAGATTGTTGTCTGTGATTTTCAATGAATATAATCATGACAATGATAATAAGATAGATCAACCTTTAATTAGTAAATAAGGAGTATTGAAATGGGATTTTCTACCATTATTTTTATCCTTCTGGGTATTGCGGGTGTTATATTGATATATTTCATCGGATCAGCGATTTCCCTGTGGGTGCAGGCATTGGTATCCGGTGCCCGGGTGGCTCTGTTTAGTATTATTTTCATGCGGTTTCGGAAAGTTCCGCCCAGCCTGATTGTTAATTCAAAAATTATGGCGGTGAAAGCCGGTCTTGATGTGATTACAACCGATGACCTGGAGTCTCATTTTTTGGCGGGCGGCAATGTGATGCGGGTGGTTCAGGCCCTGATCGCAGCGGATAAGGCCAATATTGAATTAAAATTTAACCGGGCGGCTGCCATTGATCTGGCAGGCAGGAATGTGCTGGAAGCCGTCCAGATGAGTGTTAATCCCAAAGTGATTGAAACGCCGCTGATCGCGGCAATGGCCAAAGATGGTATCCAGTTAAAGGCTTTGTCCCGCGTCACGGTCCGGGCCAATCTTGATCGGCTGGTGGGTGGTGCTGGGGAAGAAACCATTCTTGCCCGGGTTGGTGAAGGAATCGTCAGTTCCATTGGTTCGGCGGAAAGCCATAAAGGGGTGCTTGAAAATCCGGATAACATTTCCAAGCGGGTGCTTGAAAAAGGACTGGATGCCGGAACCGCTTTTGAGATTTTGTCCATTGATATTGCGGATGTGGATGTGGGGAAAAATATCGGTGCCGTGCTGGCAACGGATCGTGCGGAAGCAGACAAGATCATTGCTCAGGCAAAGGCCGAAGAACGCCGTGCCATGGCGTTCGCCGTGGAACAGGAGATGAAAGCCAGGGTACAGGAGATGCGGGCAAAGGTCGTTGAGGCAGAGGCACAGGTGCCCCTGGCTATGGCAGACGCTTTCCGGCAGGGAAACCTGGGCGTTATGGATTATCTTAGAATGCGTAATATTCAGGCGGATACCCAGATGCGGGATACCATTGGCGGTCCGAAAGACAGTAAGGGGACTCTTCCGTCGGATCAAGACTAAATAAAAAAAACCCAGATCGTATCCAATAACGGCGTTGCGGTCCTTCTCAAAATGCTCACATAGCGAGCGATGCTCCGCTTTTTCGTCGGGCCGGCTTAAATTCGGGGCCTTGTTCCTGGATGCGATCTGGAGTTTTTAGACTATTTTTTGATAATCTAATATTTGTCCCAAAAGGAATATCATGGACTTTGGTGATGTAATATTTTTTCTTGTTTTTGTTGGCATTATTATTTCCAATATTATGAAACATTTGAAAAAAATTGATAAACAGACACCCGGAAATAAAAAATCCGAAACACCATCTGGGGCACCGCCTGAAAAAAAATCCGGGTGGAAAAATGTGCTGGAACAAATGCTGGAAGAAGCCAGAAAGCAGATGGAAAACCAGGCGGAAACGGAGCCTGCAGGTTCGCCCCTTAAGCATCCAACCGGGAAGCATCCCACCGGGTGGGAAGATATAATTTCCGAAAAAGATCCTGTGAAACAGGAGCCGGGAGAAAGTTCGGAAAGGGCAAAAGCATCCCGTCCGCCGGTCATTTATGATGATCCCATTCGGGAAAACGCAAAGTTTTGGCCGGAATGCATGCGTTGTAATGATCCCATGAAAGCGATAACGGATCTGGGAACCGGAAAGCAAAGCGGTCTGATTTATTGTGACAGCTGCGGTGAACAGCATAAATATCAGATTTTAAATGGGGAGTTAAAATTAAAACAGACGGAAACGACCCGGGAAAAATCGGAGATAATCCCTGAAAGAAGGTATTGGAAAGTTGAGGAGAAACGCAGCGTGCATGGAAAAATGAGCACTGCCATGCCTCCGGATGCAGCCCCGGCAGCCAGAGGAATAAAAGCCGGAGGAATAAAAGCCGGAGGAATAAAAATATCCCATCAATTGTCCCGGGAAGGTCTCAGAAGCGCAGTGGTCTGGTCGGAAATATTGGGTAAGCCGTTGGGGTTGAGGGACTTTGAAATATAATTAGTCGCTGAACGAAAACCATGAATTCAAGCTGTCATTACGAGGAGAGAGGAACGACCGACGAAGTAATCCCCGTATTCATGAGACAGGAAATTGATAGTTGAGGGATTTTGGAATATAGGAAAGGCCATTTATAGACAATATATAAACCCTAATTTTATTTAAAAAACCACAAAAGCAAAAGAATATTGATTTTTTTACTGCTTTTGTGGTTTTTTTTGTGATGATTGTTATATTATAAAAAAATTTGTTTTTAATTATTATCATTTTTGGAGTATTTAAGAATTGGTTGAAAAACAGAACAGCGCAGGAAATAAGCTCGGCATCTGTTTGGCTTTTATTGGTACATTCTTACTTATATTTGGCTTAACCGATATATCATATGCCGCGACGAATACGACAGATCCGTTAATGATTGAAAGAGACCTTTGGGTGACGGGAAATCATTTTGAAACACCGGTTGGACGTTCCTTTTTGCCGGTAAGCATTTTCCCGGTTGATAAGTTCCCCTGGTTTCAGTCGGTCCATCTTTCGAACGCGGCCAGTCGGTCCGGACGGATTTGCTTTACGGGGACAATAGAAGACGACGCTATGCTTAAAAACATTAAAGTCGTGGTGCGCACGTCAACAGGTTCCAGTTTTGAAGTTCTTAATAAGCCGATTTCCGGATGCCGTATCGATCTTTCAGGCTTTTGTATTGAAGGGCTTTATGATTTGCAAACCGGAAATGGCGGAAATTATGAAGTCATTCTGACCGCAAAAGATGGTGCCAATCAGGTTATTTCAAAAACTTTTTTTATCTCCGTACCTTCAAGCCTCGGCTGTCAACAGGATTTGTACGGCGGACAATGTGTTAATTATGTGCGGGATTTTTTTGGCGGTCGGTATGATTTAATGCCGGGGCTTTGTATCTATGCGGATTGCGGTGCATATCATGCATGGGAAGCATGGGATCTGGGGTATGGAAGAGGGCGTATGCCGGCAAACAAATCGATTCTTATCATGGGTAAGGAGAATTTAAGGTTTGGGCATATGGCAGTCGTTTTAGACCATCAGCGGAACGTTGACGGTACGTATACATTGACGGTGTATGAGTCAAATTGGGATCGTGATGAATTGATTGACTGTAATGTTCGCTATACCTATTTCCCCGAAACGTCAAAAGTTATCAGAGAAGGCCGGGCAAAGCGTTATGGTGTGGTGGGTTTTATTTATAGTGAGACTGTTCATAATTGATACGGTGAACCAGATACAGAATTTTGATTTTCAAATAACTGAATAATGGATGGTTGGATAAATTTTTTTGGTGGATTACGCGCTGACGCGCTAATCCACCCTACTGGGAAGTGTAACGAAATACATCACTTGCCGGGTTAGAAACCCGGTCAGCAGAAGTTATTTGTTGATACAGTGGCGAAGCCGCCATCAATTCAATACGGAGATAATAGGAGAGAATAATCGTTGGTTGCAAAGAAACAAAAGTCATTTTATAAAATGCGGCGGGGTTTTTCAGGGGTCATATTTTTGATTTTCCTGGCCTGTTTTTCAAGCGTCTCATCCGCTTCAGAAAAAATAATGAAACGGGACACCAATAATGACGGCGTTATTGATCAGGTCGCATATATTGACGCCGATGGCAATGTGGCAAGGCTGGAAACCGACAAAGACGCTGACGGCAAGAATGAATCAATTCAATATTATGAAAACGGTAACCTGACGCGAACGGAAAAAGATACCAACGGTGACGGAACAATGGATATCCGGAATTTTTTTTCAAAAGGCCGCCGCGTTTCCCAGGAGAAAACAGACCGAAAAGGACATGTGATTGATGTGATCTTGTTTGATGAAACCGAAAAAATTTCAGAAATTAAAAAAGACACGGATAAAAATGGATCATTTGATCGGCATTTTTTTTACACCGCCGGCACCCTGGTATCTTCCACCCGTGATGAGACCGGTGACGGAAACGTCAATGTCTGGAAAACATATCAAAACAAACAGGTGGTCTATAAAAAGGTAGATGAAAACGGGGATGGATTAGCGGAAACAGAAATTTTTTACAATCAAAACCAGGAGCCTGCGAAATCCAGCCATGATCTGGATTTGGACGGTTATCCTGAAACCCGTCGGGAATACAGGGATGGGAAATTGGTGACGGAGAAAAAGGATTTAAATCAGGACACCGTATTTGATTTGATGATTGAATATCAGGCCGATCAGGAAGTCGTTGAAACGCAGGATGTCAATTTTGACGGAACGATTGATATTAAAACCCGCTATAAAAATGGGAAGCGCGTTCAATATCAAAAGGATACGGATGATGACGGTATCATGGATCGCACGGTTTTTTTTGATATAGATGGAAATCCGTTCAAAATCGTTCTGGATACAAACGCAGACGGCGCTCCGGACCAGTGGCAGGGGTATGAAAATGCGTTGCTGGAATGGTTTGAAAGTGACAGAAATAAAGACGGGAAACCGGATCTGAAAATATTTTATACCAATGGTGAGAAGCAGCGGCTGATTAAAGATGATGATTTTAATGAGTTTTTTGAAATTACCCAAAAATTTGACCAGGACGGCTGGAACGTAATGATAGAAGTCGATTCCGATGAAAATAAGATTGTTGATGTGATTCTTTTCTATACCGAAGAAGGTTTGGCAAGAAAAGATATGGATGAAACCGGTGACGGCCGCATTGATTCTCGCGAATATTATGATGGCAGCGGGAAAATGATCAAAAGCGAAGAAGCCGTTGACGGTGCCGGGTGTTTAAACATGACCTGGTATTATGATGAATCAGAATCGCCGGTCCGTGCTGAAAAAGATGCCGATGCCGATGGCCGGGCGGATATCTGGTATTTTTATGTCGACAACCGCCTGGCCGCTGTCCGCGAGGACACCAATCATGACGGTAAGCCGGATGTGTGGGAAGAGTTTGACGCAGCAGAAGAGATGATCCGCCGGTCAAAGGATTTGAATTTTGACGGCATTCCCGACATTAAAGAAGATTTTACAAAAGCAAATACTGTTCCTGAGTCAAGTAGTAATGATTGATGGCTTCGTAAAAAGCTTATTACGGCGCTTGCGCCGCTGTAACCATCAATAAGTAAAAACGATTTATTATATTTATTATCCCGCAGAGACGCAGAGACGCAAAGATTTTTTCCTCTGCGATCTCTGCGTCTCTGCGCGAGATAATGGTTTTTAAGAATTACTTATTTGGAAGTCCAAATTCTTTGTTGCGCTGCATCCTTCGTCTCTTCAAAGTACGCTAAGTACGAATCATCACTCAGGATTTGCGCGCCTCGCCAATTTTAAGATTTGGTGGAACTTTTTTCTTTGCCATCGAAAT
>JAGGYV010000295.1 GCA_021162325.1 Desulfobacteraceae bacterium
AAGTTATGGACTGCGCAAAAAGCGCGATCATTTTTAAAATAAAAATTGAAAATGCCGAAGGCATTAACCATAACTTTAGCTCACTTCAAACTTTGACGGCTTCGTAAAAAGTCCAAATTCTGTGTTGCGTTGCATTCTTCGTTTCTTCAAAGTACGCTAAGTACGAATCATCACTCAGAATTTACGCGCCGTGAATTTGAACTTTTATACTTTGCCGTCGGAATCTGACTTTTAACTTTTCCGGTTTATCCGGGTTAAGCATTCCTTATCAAAAAATATAACATACCCTATTCATACGCCCAATTCAATACCTTACAATACCATTTACCGGATTCTTCGTTTTTTTCTCTCTGAACAATAACTGTTGCTTTTTTCTGGAGGCCCCGCAGTCCGGCACTGCACTCAATCCGGAAAATATCACTTTGCGTTGTGATAAGTTCCGCATCAATCTTGACTTCACTGCAACCCGGCACATTATTATACCAGTTTGGACTTATCAGGTCATAAACAAACTGCTCATTAGCGGATTCAATTCGATAATTAAAAATTTCAGCTGCAAGGAATTCCTGACCCAGCGGCAACAACGCCGCGATAACCGGCATTTCCGCTGTATTGATATTAATTTTACCGGTATAGGTAAATTTATCATTTAAATCAGATACACCGTACACAGTGAGAAAATTTGAAATGCCCATTAATTGATCATCTGCAGCGTAAAACAGTTCCGGCGTGATCCCCTTGGTCCGGATCAGCTCTTCAATATGCCTGAACGGACCGTTTCTGGTTGTATACTCAGGATCAAGATCCTGGTAATATTCATCTTCAGCGCCATTTAAACCGGAAATCGCGTCATTATCATTTGAATCCAGCCAGTCTTTAATCGGGTTAATAATCGCACTCGGCTCAACGATTTCTTCAAATAAGGTATCATTGTCTTCCATGCTTTCCTGCTGGGTCAAAATTAAAGCCATAAACCGAAGCCATAAATCGTGCTGGGTCGGGTTAAAATCTTTGCCTTGGGGGAATTTGACCAGCGAATTAACCTGAATCCTGCCCAGCTCATCACTGATATACATCACGATTCTTCCTTCTTCAAAAGGAAGCTGTGAAAGATACGCATCAATTTTTTCAGGGTTTGCCCAGTCTTCCTGAACGGAATCTATTTCCGAATCGTTTTTGTCTTTTATGAGAATGGCTTTACCAACTTCAACTCCGGATGTTATTATGTGGGACAACACCACCTGATCCCGTATAATCGCAGAATTTACAACGGATGCCTGAAGCTGTCGGTTGAGTTCAAACGTGACGATTATCAGCAGTGAAATCACTGTCAGCGTAATGATCAGGGCAATACCGTTATTATTTTGATATGGATACTTTTCCATCTTTATATATTTAATCCGACTTTTCTCTGTAAACCGGGAGCGCAATTTTAATGTCAAACGTATAAGCGCCATCGTTGTTTTTAATTTTCAATTTAATTTTAACAGCATAGGGTGTTGCGTATTTCAAAAAATCTGAGTCTGAATCCCATTTTTCATATTCATCTTCCTCTTTATCAAAATAAAGAATAGAGAACGCCTCAATATTCTCACATAACACCGGATCACTCTCTTTTTCCTCAAATTCATAATCTTCATCATAGGGATACACCACATCTGATCGTTTTAAAACAAATTCAGACTCCGGATACCCCTGTTCTTTTACATAATATACAATTTCTGCAATTCCGTTTTCATTGTTTCGGGTCATGGACAGATGTTCGTTTGAGGCAAATCGCAGCTGCGAAAAACTTTTATTACCGGCAAAGGTCTCTTCCCCGATAAAGCGATATGGGTCCGGGGGATCATCAAAATCCGGGGGGTGATACAATGGTTTCTGTTCGATATATATGGCGTTTAAATCAGAAGCGATTCGATTTAAACATATTCTTGCCATTTCATACCCGCCCATACCGTTTTTTATAGCATCTGTTCGAGAAATAACAGCGTTGAACGTTCCGAAAATGGTTGACATCACAACGGCAAAAATAAAAATGGCAATCAGAATTTCAAGTAATGTAAACCCCTTGTTTTTTACGGCGAGCATGATTAAATCATCATCGAATGATTTTCTATTCATCATAAGCCCCGGAATCCGCATCCAAAAAGTGCCGGATAGAAAATTTTAATTCATCATTATTTAAGCTGATAAAGACATCAATTTTTTTCAGCGTCAGTTCCGGGCTCTCAATAACATTAATTTTCAATTCCTCGATTTGAACGTTCCATGTGTAGCCCGGATAGTCATCGCCAAAATCACCGGATGACGACAAATCAAAATTTGATGGATTCAATCTGATTTCAGAAATTTTAGAATCTGCCAAAAGCGGGGCGATGGTGTAAAATCGAATCGTTTCATTCATTGTGATGGACTGGCCCTGCAGTCTTAAGATACTGACAAGAACAATGGCGATAATGGACACCGATACCATGACTTCAAGCAAAGTAAATCCTTTGCTGAAGCCGCTATGGGACTTTTCAGGTATCTTAAAATTCAATGTATTCTTCAATAATTTTGACATGGGGAAGGAATGGTTCAATCAGGTATGAATATTGAAAATCATCATTATCTTCAATATGTATCAGGGCTTTGTCTGAGTATCCTTTTTTATAAAAATAAATCCCGGCTACTCCTTTGGTAATTTTATCCTCATTAACGAATTCAACATCCATTAAACGATATCCGGCAGGAATCTGATATTCATTCTCTTTCGGTGTTTCTTCAGTCTCCTCTGTCTCTTCCGGTACAGGCCCTGAAGTAGACCACATCTGATTATTATCAAGATCAATGTTAAGAACCTGGAGAGTTTGCTCTTTAACCGCTTTTTGCTTTAATGCTTTGACATTTAATAAAATCCAGCTGGAAATTTTACGTTCATTATCCGAAAAAAAAGAAATATCTAAACGCGGAATCGAAAAAGCAAGTAAAACGCTGATAATTGAGATGACAACAATCAGCTCAATTAATGTAAACGCAGAATTGTTGCTGTATTTTATTTTAAAAAAATTGCTCAATATTGTCAATTTTGTAAAAAGTATTTGGATGGCCAAGTTAAAAGTTCAAATGCAAGGCGCACAAGTCCTGAGTAATGATTTGTACTTATCGTACCATGAAGCAACGAGGGATGAAGTGCAACCCAAAAGCTAAAATAGGCATTTGGACTTTTTACGAAGCCATCAATATTTATTCAATTTCCCAGTTATTAATATCCCGATCATACTCTTCTCCGCCAGGCTCCCCATCCGCCCCATATGATGTGATATCAAAATCGTCATGAACACCCGGACTGAGATATACGAATTCGTTTCCCCATGAATCTTTTGCAATTTTTCCTTTATCAATGTATCCCCCGGACCGCCAGTTTTTGGCTGATTTGCCGGTATCCGGTTTTGTCACAAGTGCATCAAGGCCCTGCTCTGTTGTAGGGTACATGCCATTATCTAATTTGTATAATTTTAAAGCCGTTTCATATCCCATAATATCGACCCGGGCTTTAACCTGTTTGGCCTGATCGGGTCTGCCCATGATTTTGGGCGCCACCCATACCGCTAAAACACTTAGTATAACAATAACAACCATCAATTCGATGAGCGTAAAACCTTTATTGTCGCTGTGAATTTTAAATTTTTTTTTGTGCGTATCATGTTTCTGCATATTTGGTTTCTGCATATTCTGGCACCTGTATTTTTGAAATAGTGGAAATATGAATAAGGAAATGGTATGAAATAACTTAAGTGTATTTTTTTATCGTAAGGGCCTTTAAATTTCAAGCTTTTTTATCAGCTTGCAACATGAAACATGATCATTACAAGTAAGGTGAGGTTATGTCAAAAAAAGAAGACCTTCTGGTCCTGGATCGGCCGGAAATATTAAATTTTTTATTTCATCCCCGTAAAGAATCCGGCCGGACAGTCCCTGCGTTTGCCTTGAACCAGAATATCGCAACAGATGACGGAATCCATATTGGTACACGATTATATTTAACAGACCCGGACATGCCGCACATTCTGTTTTTTCATGGCAATGGTGAAATTGCAGAGGATTATGATGACATCGGATCCATCTACATGAATTTTGGTTTGAATTTTTTAGTCGTTGATTACAGGGGCTACGGCAGGAGTAATGGGTCGCCGGGCATATCATCCATGTTCAGTGATGCCCATTATGTGCTGAAACACTTCTCGGTCTGGCTGGAGAAAAACCAGCGAAAAGGCCCCCTATGGATTATGGGCCGGTCACTGGGGAGTGCATCGGCCATTGAACTGGCCGCATCATTTCCAGAAAAAATAAACGGATTGATTATTGAAAGCGGGTTTGCTCACACCCTGCCACTCCTTCAAAGACTCGGCATTAATACGGAAACATTAAATATTGAGGATTCCCAGGTGTTTTCAAATGCGAAAAAACTCAGCCGGTTTGACGGTCCCACATTAATCATCCACGGTCAGTATGACCAGACTATTCCTTTACAGCATGGACAAGATTTATTTGCCCGTTCTCCTGCCGCAAGAAAAAAAATGCATATTATCAACGGCGCGGATCATAATACGCTGCTGATGATCGGGGGAAGGCAATATTTTGAAATTATCAGAGAATTTATTAATTACTAACAAAAAATCAGGAGTTATCGTTTTGAGTTCGCGTTTAAATGGATATTTTGAACCTTCCCGCAATCGACCGGAAACAGGTATGCCGGCAATTCACGAAGCCATATTAAATGTATTAAAGCCGGTGTTCATTGTTAATGTAGACGGATCGCCGGGCGTCTGTCAGGATGGTAAAATTATATCCAACACCTCTGATATCAATGATTCAGATCATTATCCACTGTTATCTTATGTGCCGCCGCTTCATCCGGAAAACCTGGGCAGTTGTGTGTTTAAAAATCGCTATGGCATAAAATATCCATATGTTTCCGGTGCCATGGGCCATGGCACCGGAAACATATGGATATTTTATGCCATAGCGATTTTTAAACACACAACTGCCCAGGTTTTCCGGATGAAGCGGCGGCACATAAGATAACA
>JAGGYV010000116.1 GCA_021162325.1 Desulfobacteraceae bacterium
AGATAAATGTATAAAGAATTTTTGTCAAGCGATTTTTGATGCTTATATTGTGTTAATTTTGATTTTTATAAATTATTTAAAATAAAGTAAAAAGGTGAGAAGATGATTGCTGAGATACTGTCAACCGGGGATGAGATTTGTCTGGGAACTGTGATTGATTCAAATTCTGCCCATATAGCATTAAGCCTGGACGAAATCGGTATCCGTGTAACGCGCCATAATTGTGTCGGAGATGATATGGGCGAACTGGCGGAAATACTTTCAGAGATCGGTTCTCGTGCAGATATTGCCGTTATAACCGGCGGTCTTGGACCGACGATAGACGATTTAAGTGCAGCAGCGGCAGCAAAAGCAGTGGGCGTTGATCTTCAACTGGATCATGATGCCGTAAAATCTATTGAATCGTATTTTGCGAAATTTTCCCGTAAGATGTCACGCTCAGACGTTAAACAGGCCATGCTCCCGGTCGGGGCTTCACCGATTTTGAACACGGCCGGGACAGCGCCCGGGTTTATATTCAAGATCGGCCGGTGCCGGTGTTATTTTCTCCCGGGCGTGCCACGGGAAATGGAAAAGATGATATCGCAATCTGTTGTTCCGGATATTTTAATTTTTCAAGGTAAACCGCCGGATGATATTTCATTGAGAAAAGAACTATCGGTTTTCGGGCTGCCTGAGGCGCTTGTGGACGAAAAGTTGACCGGTTTTGAATCATTATTTCCCAACGTGAAACTCGGAATGCTGGCCCGCTTTCCAGTCATTACGGTCAAAATGACCGGTACCGGGAAAGACAGGGTCCGTCTTGCAGATGAAATTGAAAAAGCAGTCAACTGGAGCGCAGAAAAACTCGGTGACAAGGTCTTTTCAAAAGACGGCCGTTCAATGGAGGGGGAAATTGCGTTTATTTTGTATAAAAATAAGGCGACGGTTGGTGTCGCGGAAAGCTGTACCGGTGGATTAATTTCACATTTACTGACCAATGTCGCCGGTAGTTCTGATTATTTTTTATTTTCCGGTGTCACGTATTCTAACGATGCAAAGCAAACCGTTTTAGGGGTATCTGAAGAAACATTGCAAGCGTACGGGGCTGTTTCTGAAGAAACGGTAAAAGAAATGGCAGAGGGTGCACGCAGGGTTTCCGGCGCAACCTTCGGTCTTGCCACTAGCGGTATTGCCGGGCCATCCGGCGGAACAGTCGAAAAACCGGTCGGTACTGTTTGTATTGGAATTTCAACAAAAGATACAACGGTTGCATATACATTTAACTCGCCGTTCAAAGAGCGCTTGTCAAATAAGCAGATTTTTGCCATATGTGCACTGGATCTGTTGCGAAAACAATTATTGATAAAGGATAATAAATGACCTGGTTAGGTAAAGTAGTGGGTGGAACCATTGGTTTTGCCGTTGGCGGTCCTGTGGGGGCGGTAGCTGGCGCTGCCTTTGGACATATGTTTGTTGATGAGGAAGCTGTTTCAACGCGTAATATCGTAAAAGACAACAACCGGCTGTCCAATGGGGAAACCGCACAAATGACTTTTTTTGTGGCATCTTTTTCCATGTTGGCTAAATTAATCAAGTCAGATGGACACGTCACGGAGCCTGAAATTCAGTCAGTAAGACAATTCATGGTGGATGACCTTCATTTAAACGCGCAAAGCCGGCTGGCAGCAGAACATATTTTTCGTGCAGCAATGGATTCAACTGAATCTTTTGAAAATTTTGCTCTGCAGTTTTATCAGCATTTTAATCATCAGCCCCAGCTCTTGGAGCTGATGATGGATATATTGTTTCGTGTTGCCCTCGCGGACAGGGCGTTGCATGATGTTGAAGAACGACTGATTAAGTCGGCTGCTGGTATTTTTAAATTCGACAGTGCCGCATATTTGAAAATTAAATCAAGATATGCTCCTGATTCAGACAAGTACTATGCGATTCTGGGGTGTTCAAACAGTGATTCTGATGATAAGATAAAAAGCCAGTACCGAAAGCTGGTCAGAGACTATCATCCGGATACGATTGCTTCCAAAGGACTGCCTGAGGAATTTACAATTTTTGCAAATGATAAATTCAGGGAAATTCAGGAAGCGTATGAGATGGTCAAAAAGGAACGGGGAATATAAAGGAGAGTACTCATGTTAAAATTGTTATCAGGTGAAATACTGAAGAAAAAGACAGAATGCCTGGTTGTTCCGGTTTGTGAGGACGAATCGATCTATGATGATCCGGCAATTAACGCTCTGATTGAAAATGCCAGGAAAATAAAAGAGTTTAAAGGGAAAACGGATGATTCCGTTATTTTGTATGATTCGGCAGAAAGTAAGTCGGAGCGAATTTTATTCATAGGACTTGGAAAGCTTGAAAAGATTGATGCAGAAACGCTGCGAAGCTTTGCCGGTAAAACCGTAAAGCAGCTGATTAAAAAAGACCTGACAGAAATTGTTTTATGTGCACCATCTCCTGAAAAACTGGAATTGAAAGACGGCGTGGTCCTGAGTGCAATATTTGAAGGTGCCTTTCTTGGTAATCATATCTTTGATAAATATAAAAAGGATAAAACGGCAAAACCGTTAAACGTCGTATCTGTTTTTACAGATTCAAAAATTGCTAAAAGTTGCCGGCTTTTGCCCTCCCGCATTGAAATCATTTGTAAGGGAACTATTCTGGCACGGGAATGGGTCAGTATGCCGTCTAATGAAAAACGACCGGATCGTTTTGTCCGGTCAATGGTGAAAGCGGCTGAAAAAGAAGATCTGTCTTTTTCTGTTCTGGACGAAAAAGCCCTGAAGCAAAACGGCATGGGCGCGATTCTGGCAGTGGGCGTCGGCAGTCGGAGCAAGCCACGCTTATTGATTTTAGATTATAACCCGTTTAAAAATAAAAAATCATCGAAAAAGAAAAAAACGATTGTGCTTGTGGGTAAAGGGGTAACCTTTGACACCGGCGGTATTAGTTTAAAACCGTCCGCAGGTTTGGCTGAGATGAAGATGGATATGTCCGGTGCTGCTTCGGTGGCTGCAACTTTGATAACCCTTGCCCGGCTAAAACATAAATTCAGGGTAGTGGGAGTTCTTCCAGTGGTTGAAAATATGCCGTCAGGGAATGCCACACGCCCCGGTGATATCATCAAATCATATAGCGGCAAGACCATTGAAATCGGGAATACAGATGCTGAAGGCCGGTTGATTTTAGCTGATGCCATGTCCTATGCGAATAAAATGTTTAAGCCGGAAGTCATGATTGATATGGCGACCCTGACCGGAGCCTGTGTCGTGGCGCTGGGTGAAAAGATCGCCGGTGTGTTTGCAAATGATGATCAACTGGCAAAAGATATTGTCGCATCCGGTGAATCTGTTGACGAACGTTGCTGGGCCATGCCCATGCCGGATGATTATAAGACGCTGTTGAAAAGTGAATTTGCAGACATTAATAATATGAGCAATACCCGTTATGGCGGGGCGATAACAGCGGCGCTGTTTTTGTCTGAATTTGTCGAGGATACCCGATGGGCGCATATCGATATTGCAGGGCCGGCTTATTCCAAAAAAGGCGGAGATTATTGCGGGGCTGGCGGGAGTGGTTTTGGGGTAAGGCTGTTAATTGATTTTTTAAACAAAATGTGATGGCGTCGTTAAAAATTCCATCTACTGCGGTGTAGTGATTTTTCAGGTACTCAAGATACGATTTGTATGATTTCGAGCCTGAAAAACCACTACGCCTTGCCAAATTCTATGGGATTGGTGAAACTTTTAACTTAGCCATCCTGCTACTTTTTACGGACCATCAAATCTGATCAACAAAACAACCTAAATAAATTATGAGCAAAAAAATGACTACAGAATTTAAGAACATATTGGTTACCGGCGCAGCTGGTTTTATCGGTTTCCATCTGGCAACACGACTTCTTGCGGATGGATTTCATGTTTTTGGCGTGGATATTTTAAATGATTATTATGATGTGAATATTAAAAAAGATCGTTTAAAACGCCTTGGGAAAAATTCCCGGTTTTCATTTTTCAAGACCGATTTAAGCGATCTTGCCGGCATGACGAATATTTTTGAATCCCATGACATTGATGTGGTCGTTAATTTGGCCGCCCAGGCCGGGGTTCGGTATTCTCTGATCAATCCTCATGCCTATGTCGAGTCAAATCTTGTGGGGTTTGTTAACATTCTGGAATGCTGCCGTCATCATCATATCAAGCACCTGGTGTTTGCGTCGTCAAGTTCAGTTTACGGTGCCAATACCAATATGCCGTTTTCGGTTCATAATAACGTGGACCACCCGGTATCTTTGTATGCGGCAACAAAAAAGTCAAACGAGCTGATGGCGCATACTTACAGCCATCTGTACAATCTTCCGTGTACCGGTCTTCGATTTTTTACTGTTTACGGACCCTGGGGACGACCGGACATGGCCTTGTTTTTGTTTACCAAAGCCATTTTAGAAAACAAACCCATCCAGGTATTTAATCACGGCAAAATGCGGCGGGATTTTACCTATATTGATGATATTGTCGAAGGCGTTGTCCGTGTTATCCATGCGGTGCCGGAACCGAACCCGAACTGGTCGGGCAATGCGCCGGACCCTGCAACATCATATAAACCCTACCGGATTTTTAACATCGGAAACAACAATCCCGTGGAGTTGACGCAGTTTATCGAAGCCATTGAAAACGCGCTGGGCCAAAAAGCGGAAAAAAACTTTATGGATATTCAGCCCGGCGATGTGGCTGAAACTTATGCCAACATCGATGATTTATACGATGCCGTCGGATTTAAGCCGGAAACGACAATTGAAGAGGGAATCGGCAACTTTATTGAGTGGTATAGAAGTTATTACAAGGCGGAGTGATTTCTTCGACTGATCGAATTCTTAATTAGCCACTGAAT
>JAGGYV010000275.1 GCA_021162325.1 Desulfobacteraceae bacterium
GGAAGAATCAGGTGCGAATTTTTGTCTTTTCCTTTTTACCTTAAGTGGTTCTATGCTATTCAACTTTAAGTTTTCTCCTTTTTTTCGTTTGTCCATTTGCTATAATTTCATCTCCTGCGGGCTTGTTGGTATTTAATAAAAGTTCATGAGTAATAACTTCCTCCATATCCAGCAAGGAGATTAACCATGCCAGGGTTGATTCCGCGCCCATATTTCCATTAACCCCGTTTGGCTGCAATCCGTCATGGCAGCCGCCGGTTTTAAAATCAACCATCAGCACCGCCAGATCATTTGTTCCCATGAACCAGTCAATACAGCGGCGGGCTTCCTGACGCCAGAATTTATCACTGGTTATCCGATATGCGGTGACGCAGGCTTCAATCAGAGTCATGGCTTCCACCGGCTGCTGATCAAAATGTGCGCGTTCCTTGTTGCGTCGCATCCATCCGTCATTTCCAATAATAGAAATATGCCCGGCTTCGTGGGTTTCCTGCTTTAAAAGCCATTGTAAACTTCGCAACCCGGCATCAAGCATATCCGTATCCGCCAGACTGTGACCGGTTAAAATTAATGCATGCGGCATCACCGCGTTGGAATAGGCTAAGATATCTTCAGGCCACGGCCAGTCAGTTGAAGCATTTTTAGGAAAAAATCCATATAATTTTTCGACCAGCAATTCCCTGGCTTTTTTGATGTCGGCATCACCGCCATAAACTTTAAGGTAGTGATAAATCCCGATCAGGACAAACGCTAAGGCGCGAGGACTTGTAAATTTATCCATACAGCCGGAAGCATGGACAAACAACTGGCTGCTTGCATCACGAATAGACAGATCGGGAGCAGCCTGAATCGCCACACCCAGTGCCCACATCGCCCTTCCATGACTGTCTTCGCTGCCGCTTTCTTCCAGCCATCGCCTGTCGTAGGACATAAAATTGCGGAATTTGCCATTTTTTTGATTAAATGCACTTATAATAAAGGAGAGATATTTTTTCAGGGCGCTTAAAATATTTTCATCCCCTCGCAATTGATAATAGCGGCATGCAAAAATCAGCGCACGGGCATTGTCGTCAAGGCAGTAACCGTGTTCCCGGTTGGGTATTGAAAAAAATGCATGCTGGAACAGGCCGGTATCATCGGTCATAATGTTCAGATGGTGGAGCCTGATTTTAGGCAATGCATACGGCTTCATCGGTTTTAGCTTTATATGATAATCTGATGGGGTCTGCAACCGACATTTTATGGCTTGGTGGGCGGTCTTTAAATAATCACGTGCCACTTCCTTCCATATCATGGGCCGCGAATACTCATAAGCTCGTTTGCGCATGGAATTGCGCAATGCCTCTGATGACAAAAGCTTGTCAGCGGCTTTCGCCAGGGCATTCGGGTCTTTAAACGGCACGACAATACCCCGTTTGTCAGCCAACAGCTCCAAGGCATACCAGTATGGCGTGGAGATCACAGCCTTGCCGACACCGAGTGCATAGCTGAGCGTGCCGGACACGATCTGATCCTGCGACAGATATGGTGACACATAAATGTCTGCGGCAGTCAGAAACTGTGTTAATGTTTTTGAATCGAGAAATTCATTATAAAACAGCACATATTTTTTCATGCCAAGGTTGCGAACCCTCTGCTGAAGACTGTGCCGGTATTCTTCTCCCGCGGTCCTGATGATTTGGGGATGGGTCGCTCCCAGTATGACGCAAATACTATCCGGGTGTTTATTGACAATCGCAGGCATGGCATCAATTATATATTCAAGCCCTTTGCCGGGGCCCAGCAGACCGAAAGTAAGTATGACTTTACGATTTTCAACACCAAACTGATTTTTATAGAAGCTGGGATCGATAAATGGGACATCAGGGATACCATGGGGGATTATCGTAATTTTCTTTTCCGGTATGCCATAGACCTTCAACAATAACTCTTTGGCCTTTTGCGACATCACCAGCAATTGTTCAGAAATTTTACTTATCCTGATCAGAATCGCCTTTTGGTCATCATCCGGATCGGCTAAAACCGTATGCAGAGTTGTAATGATCGGCATGCGCAAATGTTCAATCAGATAAAAAATATGGGCGCCGTTTTGTCCGCCGTAAATGCCGTATTCGTGTTCCAGAATGGCGATATCCACTTTGTTAATGTTCAAAAAATCCGCAGCCCGCAGATAATCAGCCGGGACTTTGTCCCTGATTTCAAATTTAACGCGGTCGGGATACGCATATCCCTCGGGCACATCATTGACGGCCACGACAATAACGTTTTTCGGGCCGGGTTTTGCGACAACCAGCGCATTGGCGAGATCAGTGGTAAATGTGGCAATACCGCATTGCCGGGGAAGATAGTTTCCGATTACCGCTATTGATTCAGGAAATGGTTTGTGATACGTCATGCGCCTCCTTAACTGCAAAAAAGCAAGAGATTACATTAAATAAAAAATTATACCGGGTTGCGAGGGTTATTCAAACACATCTGAATCAATTCTTCAAGACTGGCGGTGCCTGTACACATGACGGAATCCGCACCCCCCCAGTAAATTTTGACGGTTCCGTCTTCTTCTGCAATCGCACCGCACGTAAAGACCACATTATTCACATACCCGGAAATTTCCCACGGATCAATAGGCTGAAGAATCCAATCGTCAGCAACACCCAAAATTTTTTCAGGATGGGCCAAATCATGGAGTGCAATGCCAAGGCGATACACAGAGCCGGCCATTGTCTTAAATACCCCGTGATAAATATGCAGCCAGCCTTTTTCGGTCCGGATGGGTGTGGCGCCCGGGCCGATCTTCATCTCATCCCAGTGATAAGCAAGTGGTTTCATTACCAGCCGGGAATCGCCCCAATAGATCAGATCCTTTGAAAAAGAAATCCAGATTGACCAGGGCGAAATTTCCGAGTGCGGCCGGTCAAGGCGGGCGTAGCGGCCGTTGAATTTATCCGGAAAAATAACAATATTTCGCATATCTGCCTGGCTGATCAGGGCAATCCGCTCCAGGCGTTTAAAATCATAGGTACGCGCAAGAATAATGCGGACCCCGTGCCGGGAATATCCGCTGTATGTAAGCAGATAACCTTCGCCCGGCATAGGACAGATCCGTAAATCCTCCACGCCGAATTCTTCATACTCTGCAAAAATACCGTTGATGGCCGGGGTGAGGAAAGGCTGCTTGCGGACCTTAAAATGGTAGCCGTCCCCGCTTTCAGCCAACCCGATAATAGAACGGCCATTATGCCGATGGGAACGAAACAGCATGATATATCGTCCCTCATGTTTCACCATTCCGGCATTGTGGACGGTGGCCACCGGATAGGGGACATCGTCGGGGGTCAGGATCGGGTTTTTTTCATATCGTCTGACAATACTCATGGTTTTTCCTCAATAGTTGATAAGTTGACCGGGATCCGGGGATGCACAACGTCGCATATGGACTTCTATGGAACTTGCCTCGTATAAAAGTTGATAGAATCGTAAAAAGTAGGTCGAGATTCTTTCCCGACAAATGAAATTGCCATGTAAATCGCCGGGTAAGAAACCCGGCCGACTCTATAGAAATTACTTCCCGCAAAAATACCGCGAAGCGGGATAATCAGCTTCCAAACAACTCGTCCATAACCTTTTGAAATGATAGACAAGTTATTTTTCTGATACAGTGGTAATTCGTCACCATGAAAAGCTTTTTACGAAGCCGTCAAGCCTGATCTAAGATTTTTCTATATACCTTAAGATAGTTTGACACCATAATGTCTGCTGTGAACCTTTCTTCCACGGTGCGCCGGCAGAAATGCCGATCGACTTGATCCAGCTTTTTTATGGCATTTACCGCCTCGTTGATGTCGGAAACTAAAAACCCGTTTTGTCCGTTTTGGATTATTTCCGGCATGCTTCCCCGGTTAAAAGCGATCACCGGCGTTCCGCAGGCCATGGATTCAACAATAGAAAGGCCAAACGGCTCTGAAAAATTGATGGGATGCAGCAGTGCCGCCGCATTTCCCAAAAGTTTGTCCCTCTGATCCGGCCCCACGCTTCCGATATAGTCGATATCCGGATCTTTAAGGTGGGGCTTTACATATTGATTAAAATAATCGGTATCCTGGATGATGCCTGCCATGACCAACCGCATGCCTGCCGATCTGGCGATGTGAATTGCTTCACGGGCACCCTTATCATGATGTATCCGTCCGTAAAAAAGGAGATAGCCTTCGTGTGTTTCCCGGAACGTGAAATTTTCAATATCAATCCCGTGATAAACCGTTGCCGCGTAATCCAGGTCCGGAGCCCGATCGGCATTGCTGATGGAAACGTAATGGGTTCTTGAATTATATTTGCGAAAGACCGGAAGGATTTTTTTTGATGAAAAACCGTGAATCGTGGTCAAAACCGGCGTGGAGACAAGCCGGCTGTAAGTAAGAGGTAAAAAATCAAAATGATTGTGAATCAGATCAAATTGGTCGGCCTGCTCGAAAACCTCGGAAATATGCAGGCACTCCCAGACCTTCGGGACTATCCCGGCGTCTTCCTCATAACCCGCAGGACAAACCGCATGCAGTCTGGCGTCGGTAAGAGAATCCGCCGTTGCAAACAGGGTTACATCGATATTTTTTTGGACCAGGCCCTCGGTCAGCAGGGAGACAACCCGCTCCCATGGACCGTAATGCCTGGGCGGGGTTCGCCAGGCAATCGGGGCAAGCATTGCAATACGCATAATATTAATTTCTTTCTTCAGCTTGTTTGCTGCTTTATGCAAGGCCGGGTAAAAGTTTTACCAATCCAGCAGTAATCATCTGCATGCCAATGGCGGCCAGCAACAGGCC